>CALGIH010000290.1 GCA_937916035.1 uncultured Lacinutrix sp. | reverse complement strand
GAAGCTTTGAACAATTAGACGTAGCGACAGCATAGTCAAATATTCAAAAGAGCAGAAGCTTTGAACAATTAGAAAAATTAATAGAATTTTTCAAATGTATAATAGAGCGGAAGCATTGAATAAATAAAGTTCTGTCATTCCACACTTGATGCGGAATCCATAATATCAAGAACCTTACTTTAATTAGTAGGGCTTTTTTATTTAGGCGATATTTTAACAATTTAGCTTTTAAACATTAAACATAAAAAACTATATTGCACAAAAAAAATGAAAAAAAATCTACTATTAGGTTCAAGCATTGTGCTTGGGTTCTTTTTTGCATTTTTCTTGTTGTACAAAAATCAGAATAGAAATTCTGAAATTCTTACAAATGATCAAATTGTAAAAATCCATTCTGATAATTTATCAAAAAGTCCTTTCAAAGAGACTTTAAAATTAACTAAAGAAGAGCGTAAATCGTCTGGACTTCCACCAAATAAATATTTTGAAGAAGAATATGAGTTAACAATGAATCCAGTTTTAGGAAGACCGACTTTTGAAAATCTACCTGAAATAAGAGATCAAATACACCTTATGGAATCAAGCCGTATTCCTGGTGATGGTTTAGATAACGATTGGGTTTCAAGAGGGCCTGACAATCTTGGAGGACGTACAAGAGCAATAATGTTTGACCCTAACGACACAACAAACGAAACGGTATTTGCTGGTGGAGTTAGTGGAGGACTATGGAAGAACTTAAAAATTTCAGAAGAAGGTACTGTTTGGACTAGAGTTGATTTACCAAATAATTTAAATGTTTCAACAATAATATATGATCCAAATAACTTCAATATTTTTTATGTTGGAACAGGAGAATCTTATACTGGAGGGGATGCCAATGGTGATGGTGTATGGAAATCAGAAGATGCTGGAGCTACATGGTCAAAGGTTTTAGGCGGAGTTTCTGGACCAATAACTTTTGAGTCAGCTTCAAATATTACAATTAACTCGCCAGCTGGTTTAGCCGGAGATTATTTATCTGTTCCTACGACTAATTTTGGGCCAACAATTACTTCAGTCATTACAGCAAACCTTGTTTTGGCAAATGACGCAACTGGAGTCCCAACTCAAGGCTGTAACACTTTTGGAGCAGATGTAACTGGTGAAATAGCACTTATAAGAAGAGGGACGTGTAATTTTACAGCAAAGGTTAAGAATGCACAAAATGCTGGTGCTATTGGTGTCATTGTTATGAATAATATAGATGGCACACCAATTCCAATGGGTGGAGATGATGCAACAATTACTATTCCGGCAGTTATGATCTCTAAAACAGATGGAGACCTTATTGAAGCTGCTCTAAGTTCGGGAACTGTAAATGGTTCTTTAAACCCATCAACAGGTAATTTTACTGGAAACTTAGTTCCTGGAATTCAATTTATTAATGATATTAAAATTAAAGATAACGCTGGTGTTTCTGAAATATATGTAGCAGTTGGAGAGACTATTTATGGCGCAGCAAATGCTACAACTTATCTTGGAGGCACAGATATCGGACTTTATAAATCTACTGATAGTGGAGTAAACTGGACAGAATTAAATATGCCACTCACAGTAAATGGAAATAAGCACGAGCCAAATGATATCGAAATTGGAGCAGATGGAAAAATTTGGATATCAACATTAGCAAGTTCCATTTATGGAGATGGAGGAGGCGAAATTTTCTCTTCTACTGATGGCATTACCTTTACAAATGCATTTACTGTGAGTGGAGCAAATAGAACACAAATTGCAGTATCTTCTCAAAATGCAGGAACTATTTACATTTTGGCAGCAATATCAGGTGGTGTAACTATGCAAGCGACAACTGATGGTTTTGCAACAGGAACTACTAATTTGGCTTTACCTAATGATGCAGATCCTGGAATTAGCCCAACTGATTTCACGAGAGGTCAAGCTTGGTATGATTTAATGTTAGAAGTAGATCCAATCAATGATCAAAAAATATATAGTGGAGGGATTGATTTATTTAAATCTTCTGATGCAGGTAATTCATGGAATCAATTTACGCACTGGTATGGAGGTTTTGGATTTCAATATGCTCATGCTGATCAACACGCAATGACTTTTGCTCCAAATAATGCTAATAAAGTTTTGTTTGGTAATGATGGTGGAGTGTTCTTTTCACTTGATGGTGGAGCAAATACAGATGAAAGAAATAAAGGATTCATTACATCGCAATTCTATACAGTTGGTGTTGCTCCTACAACTGCTTTTGCAAGTGGCGATTACTTTGTTGGAGGATTGCAAGATAATGGAACTCATTTATTTGAAAGCGCTACTCCTGGAATCAACGGTTCCTTTGAAGCCTATGGTGGAGATGGAGCATACAGCTTTTTTGATCAAGACGGAACGGACCAATATTTTATTAGAAATTATGTTTACAATAATGGTGTCAATTTATTCAATTTAGCAACAAACACTAATGTTACTTTAAACAATGATAGCAGTAATATTGGTTCCTTTATTAACCCTCAAGCATTAGATTCAAATTTAGATATATTGTATTCAAATTATACTTCTGGAGCAAATGCAGCAATTAGAAGATATGCAGGAATTAAATCTACTGGAACTTTGGTGAAAACCGATTTATCTGATGCTTCACTTGCAAGTAGACCAACGGCATTTACAGTTTCACCTTACACTACTGCTTCATCAACATTATTGGTAGGAACAGTATTAGGTGATATCTTAAAAATAGAAAATGCTGAAGGTGCGCCAACTTGGACAAATATTGAAACTTCAAATGTTATTGTTGGTAGTATTTCTGATGTTGAATTTGGAGCTACCGAGAACAATATATTTGTAACTGTACATAATTATGGTGTTCAAAGTATTTGGTACACTAATGATGGTGGAACTACATGGTCTGGAAAAGAAGGAAATCTTCCAGATATGCCAGTAAAAGCAATCCTTCAAAGTCCATTGAATCCTGAAGAAGTTATAATTGGCACAGAGCTAGGTGTTTGGTATACTACCAATTTTTCCTCTGCAAGCCCAAATTGGTTGCCTGCATTTAACGGGATGACCAATGCCAAAGTTATGGACTTAGATTTAAGAAATGATAATGCGATTTATGCAGCAACTTATGGTCGAGGAATTTTCTCAGGTCAATTTACATTAGACCCAAATGGAGATGAAGATGGTGATGGTGTATTAAATGGTGTTGATAATTGTGTCAATACGGCCAATGCAGATCAAGCAGATATAGATGGTAATGGTATTGGTGATGCTTGTCAAGACACTGATAATGACACTATCTTAGATATCAATGACAATTGTGTAGAAACGGCTAATACCAATCAAGCTGATTCAGACGGAAATGGTATTGGTGATGCTTGTCAAGATACTGATAATGATACTGTTTTTGATAGTGTTGATAATTGTGTTGATACGCCAAACACAGATCAGCAAGATACTAATGGTAATGGTATTGGTGATGTTTGTGATACAAGTTACGAAAGCCCAAATAACATAACTTTAGAAGTTATTTCTGAAACTTGTGAAGATCAAGATAACGGTGAAATAATCATATCTGTTAACGAAACGTATGTTACTTATACCGCAACTGTTGCAGGCTCTGGCGTTAATTTAACCCAAGCTATTACAACTACATTTAGTTTCACCAATCTTGCTGTTGGAGCATATACAGTTTGTATAGCTGTTGATGGCAGAGATTATGAGCAATGTTTTGAAGTAAATGTTGATGCGGCTGTATCATTAGATGCTGTTTTTGGCCTTGCTGATAATGGTGAAGACGATGAGGTAGAAATAACATCTATTAATATTAATACAGGAACGCCTCCTTTTACAGTCTCATTTAATAATGAAGTAATTCGAATTACAAATGATAACTCCTTTGAAGTTGAGACCAATGGTTCTGGCTTATTAGAAGTGAAATCAGCAAAAGCTTGTGAAGGTATTATGAGTAAACAACTAGAAGGCGTTGAGTTATTAAAAATAACAGCAAGCCCTAATCCTGTTTTTAATAATTTAAAAATTGCGTTTCCTAATATTCAAGAAGATGAAATTTTAGTTCAAATATTTGATATAAATGGTAAGCTTTTAGTTAATAAAATGATAGGCGTGCAAAATTCAAACTACATAAATGTGTCATTTGAAAGCTTTAGCAACGGAATTTATTTTATTAAACTGAATTTGAATACACCTCAAACGCTTAAAATCATCAAAAAATAATAACTATGAAAAGAGAAATAATATTATTTTCAACAATATTTACATTGTTCACATTAGTGTCTTGTGGTGGTGGTGACGATGGACCAGGATCAATTAATCCTCCAACTGTAAACACAGATCCAACAGCAGTTTCACAACTCATTTATCCTTCAACAGATTTATTGTGTATAGACAACACTATTACGTTTCAATGGAGTGCAGCTTCGGATGCAGATGGAGATCCAATAAGTTATAAATTAGTCATTGCAGAAGATCGAAACTTAACAACAATTGTTCAACAAGTTACTGTAAATAATACGAGTATTAACATTACTTTGACTAAAGGCACAGCCTATTATTGGAATGTTACTGCTATAGATAATCAAGGTGGTGAAGCTGACCCTTCAAGCACTTTTGCTTTTTATACTGAAGGTAATGGAGTATCAAACCATGCGCCATTTACCGCAGCGATAGGAACTCCAAGTGATGCAGGAATGGTAGATGCTGGAACTATAAATTTAAGTTGGACAGGCTCAGACACAGATACAGGAGACACCTTAACGTATGATCTTTATTTTGGAGAAACAATGAATCCATCGTCTTTTCAAACGGATATTACGGATCAAAATTTTGCTGTTACAGCAACAACTGGCTTAACCTATTTTTGGAGAGTTGATACCATTGATGATTCTGGTGTTAAAACTATAGGTCAAGTATGGTCATTTAGTGTAAACTAATTAGAAATTTTAATACTATAGAAAAAATGATAGATCGAATATTTTCGATCTATCATTTTTTAAAAAACATAAGGGACTCTCAATTGCGACAAATTTTATGACAATTTGTTTTTATGGCATAGCTCTTGATTTAGTGTCTTTATAATATATGATTCATAAAATGAAAGCAATAAGAAAAATAATTGGTCTATTTATGTTAACCGTTATTACAGCTAGTTTCACACAATGTTCAAGTGCTCAAAAATTACAAAAAAAAGCACCTACAACTTTTGGCGAAACATACTATAAGCAATGGGTTTCTGGAGTAGCTCAAGGGCCATCTGGATTAAATGTATTTATAGAATTAAAAGATGATGCTATTCAATTCGACAATGTTTATTTTAGAGGAAAAGTAGCGAAATTTGAGGTAAAACCTGCAAACAAACTACTTTTTATAGGAAGATTTATCAACGAATCAACCGAGAAAACAGATAGAATAATGAACAGCAATACAACCGAAGAATATGGCAATAAAGCACCAGAGGTTCCATTGAACATTCCGTTCGAATTAGCTCAAGATGAATGTGTTGTCAGTTATAAATCTAATGGGAAAACAAAATATTATAAGCTCACTAACTTAGTTAAAAAAGAATCTCGTGATATTCCAATGTCACCGCAAAGAGATAACAACTAATGTTGCAGAACGTTCTTGAATAGCGTACTTTTAGGAACGTTAAAACCCAACTTTTGAGCGCATTTCAAAAACTCTTTAAGCAAACATTTATTTATGGTTTAGCAACTGTTCTGCCAAGGATGTTGAGCTTTTTGCTAGTGCCTCTTTACACCACTGATGGTGTCTTGTCTTCAGTTGCTGAATATGGTAAAGTCTCGGTAATATTCTCATATTTTGTGCTATTTAATGTCGTTTTGGCTTATGGCATGGAAACCGCGTTTTTCAGATTTTTTAATAAAGAAGAAGACAAAAACCAAGTAGTAGGCACATCTACTATATCATTAATTATTACATCTCTAGGCTTTTTCGTATTAGCATTGTTTTTCCAAAACCAAATAGCTTCTTTTATTGATATTGATGTGAAATACATCAATCTTGTTCTTTGGATTTTGCTTCTAGACGCTTTAGTTATTATTCCATTTGCATGGTTAAGAGCGAAGGAAAAACCTAAGCGCTATGCTATTATAAAAATTTTAAACGTTGCTATTAATTTAGGTTTAAACCTATTCTTCTTATTAGCATTAAAGGATTTAGCCTCGAATAATTCAATGGTTGAAGGCTTTTATAAGCCCGATTTCGAAATCAGTTACATTTTCATAGCAAACCTTGTTGCAAGTGCTGTAACCTTATTATTAATGTTGCCTTTTTATAGCAAGATTAAGTATGTGTTTAGTTCTCGAATATGGAAAAAAATGTTTCGCTACGCATTTCCAATCCTTATTGCTGGAGTTGCCTTCTCAATCAATGAAACATTTGATAGAATCCTTCTTAAAGAATTACTTCCTGCCGATGTTGCCGAAACAGATATTGGAATGTATTCAGCGTGTTATAAAATTGCCTTATTCATGACCTTGTTTGCAACTGCTTACAGACTTGGTATAGAACCCTATTTTTTTAGTCATTCAAAAAGTGAAAATCCTCAAAAGAACTATGCTAAAATTTTAGAATTTTTTGTAGCCTTAGGCTCTATTATTTTATTGCTTGTTGTGGTCTTCGCCGATCTTTTAAAACCACACATTGTAAGAAGTGAAGCCTATTGGGAAGCCATGTGGATTGTTCCAATTGTTTTACTTGCCAATTTCTGTTTAGGTATTTATCATAATTTATCGGTGTGGTATAAAATAACAGACAGAACAAAGTTTGGAGCTTATATCTCTGTTATTGGAGCACTAATAACATTGGCAATAAACATATTTTTCATAAAAGAATATAGCTATAAAGCATCTGCAATTGCGACCTTAGTGGCTTATAGTGTCATGATGTTTCTATCTTATTACTTTGGAAGAAAATACTACCCAATTCCATATAATCTAAAAAAAATAGGATTGTATTTATCAGTTTCCATCCTGTTTTCAATACTTTCTTTTTATCAATTTAGAGAGAACTATTTAGTAGGAGTACCATTGCTAATTGTATTTTTAGGCATTATCTATGTTTCTGAAAATGATCAAATTAAACAAATATTAAATCGAAATGAACATTAAAATAATAAACAAATCCAATCACGATTTACCACATTACGAAACGATAGCTTCGGCTGGAATGGATTTAAGGGCCAACTTATCAGAATCAAGAATATTAAAACCTTTAGAAAGAAGCATTGTAGGCACAGGACTTTTTATTGAACTGCCAATTGGTATTGAAGCACAAGTGCGTCCACGAAGTGGTCTCGCTGCGAAAAAAGGAATAACGGTATTGAATGCTCCTGGAACTATTGATGCAGACTATAGAGGTGAAATTGGCGTAATTCTTGTGAACCTTTCCAATGAAGATTTTTTAATACAAAATGGAGAGCGTATTGCTCAACTCGTTATTGCAAAACATGAACGTGCAGATTGGGAAGAAGTACAAGAACTTTCAGACACCGAAAGAGGTGAAGGTGGTTTTGGTAGCACAGGAACAAAATAATTTATCATTTCTACACAGGCAGGAATCTAGTATTTGTTAAAAACAACATAATTTAAAATGTAATGGCTATAAAACCGTTATTTTAGTGACTTTCAATATGAGACTTAAAATTAGCTTAGTGGCAAGTATCTTCGGACTATTTTTTATTCCGCAGACTAACTATGCGCAAGTTGATTTTAACAAAACACCTGATGATGATTTAGGAAATATTGAAGATAAATATCAAGAATATTTTTTTGAAGCCCTAAAACAAAAAGGTATTGAAAACTATGACAGATCGATAAAAGCATTTCTAAAATGTGTAGAATTAGATGATTCTCAATCTGTAGTTTATTTTGAATTGGGCAAGAATTACATTCAACTTAAAAATTTTGGTGCTGCTGAAGATGTCCTTAAAAAAGCCATTTCAATAGATCCAGACAATGAGTGGTACCTAAATGAGCTCTATGGTGTTTACGAGCAAACCAATGACTTTGATAATGCTTTAAAAACCATAAAATTGCTGGTGAGATTCCACCCAGATTATCAAGAAAATTTAGCAAATCTTTACTCCAAGAACAACAAATTCAGGCAAGCCTTGAAAATTTTAGATGACATGGATAAAGAGTATGGCTATGCAAAATCAAGAGACTATCTAAGAAATCAAATTTACGATGCTAATGGCGACGATAAGGATCGTATAGAAAACTTAGAAGAACGCATCACTAATAATCCTAAAGACGAGCAAAATTATTTAAAACTCATTTATCGTTATAGCGAACAAAACGATCGCAAAAATGCATTTAATACAGCACAAAAATTATTGGAGAACTTGCCTTCATCTCATTTGGTTCATTTAGCATTGTATAAATTCTATTTGGAAGACAATGAAACAGAAAAGGCTATTAACTCAATGGGAATTGTATTAAAAAGTGACACTGTAAACCCTGAGGCTAAAGCCAAAGTATTAAACGATTTCGTAAAATTCGCACAAGATAATCCACAATACGAAGCTAGATTATTAGAAATTACAGCTGATGTTACCGATGATGAAACTGGTAAATCCAGTGCTGAAATGGCCCAATATTATTTACAGAAAGGTGATAAGCAAAAAGCATTAAGCCATTTTAAAATAGCACTTCAACGTAATGCTGATGATTTTGACACCATTAAAAAAGTTTTATTACTTCAAATTGATTTGGACATGTTTAGTGATGCAGTTGTATTAAGTAACCAAGCACTTGAAATGTTTCCTTCACAGCCAATTTTATATTTAGCTAATGGTGTTGCAAACAATAATTTGCAGCAATACAAAGAAGCCATTGAATCTTTAGAAATTGGCATAGATTATGTAATTGATAATGTCATTATGGAAATTGATTTTTACAAGCAATTAAGCGCAGCTTATAAGTATTTGAATAATATTCAGAAGTCTCAGTCGTTTGCTAAAAAGGCGGAAGCATTAATAAATGTATAATAAAGCACATATAAAATTAATAAGTAGAACATTAATAGTTCTAGTCCTGTTTGTTGCCGTGGGCTGTAAGTCTTCGAAGCAAATGGCATCTTCAGGTGAACTGAATAGTAAACTTACGGCTAAACAGCTAATTAAGGAGCACACTAAAAAAGAGGCTAGGTTTAGAACGCTTCAAGCTCGTGTAAAGGTTGAGTATGTTCAAGGTGATAGATCACAATCACATGCAATTAATCTTCGCATAGAGAAAGATAAAACCATTTGGTTAAGTGCTACTTTAGGGATTGTAAGAGCAATAATTACGCCTTCAAAAGTGAGCTTTTATAATAAATTGGACAATACATATTTTGATGGCGATTTTTCATTGCTTAGCGATTTATTAGGAACTAAGTTAGATTTTGAAAAAGTTCAGAACATCTTATTGGGTAATGCGCTTTATACTCTAAAAGATGAAGATTACAATTCTGAGATTCATGAAGGCTCTTACGTGTTATCTCCTAAAAACCAAAGTGAGTTATTCGAAATATTTTATTTATTGAATCCAGCACATTTTAAAATGGATTCACAACAATTATCACAACCCTTAGAACGACGCATGCTTGAGATTGATTATAAAAATTATCAATTGGTAAATAGACAAATAGTGCCGCAAAAAGTAAAGGTTATTGCCTTGGAAGGTGATTTTGAAACCATTATTACAATGGAATTTAAATCGGTTTCGCTCAATTCAGACTTAAATTTTCCGTTTAGAATTCCAAACGGATTTGAAGAAATTGTGATTAAATGATAGCTTTTAAAAACCCATTGTTCAAATATCTTTTCACAACACTCTTATTGTTTTGTGTGTCAATTGCCAATTCTCAAAGTGCTAAGCAGTTAGATCTTGAGAATCAACGCCAAGAATTCCTTCGTCAAATTCAACAATACGAAACAATGGTCTTTCAGGGCAGAAAAGATGAAAGATCTATTATTTCTATACTTGAAGATTTAAATTATAAGGCAACTGTAAGACGAAATCTGATATCAGTTACCAATCAGCAAGCTAATTACTAACTCGAGAAATCAATAACAATCAAAAAACTATTACCAAATTAAGAGATAGATTATCGCTTTTAAAAGAAGAATATGCATCTATGATTGTAAAATCTTATAAAAGTAAATCTGAAGAGAGTAAAGTGATGTTCTTATTATCTTCAAGTAATTTTCAACAAGCCTACAAGCGCTTAAAATACATTAAACAATATGCAGATTATCAGAAAAAGCAAAGTGAAGAAATTAAAGTAAAAACGATTGAATTACAAGCTTTGAATCAGAACTTGCTTAAGCAAAAACAAGACAAAGAAGTGCTTATTAAAGACAACCGTTTAGCAAAAGATAAACTAGATCAAGAACTTAAACAACAAGAAATTTTAGTGGCTTCTATAAAGAAAGACCTCAATAAATATACATCTCAAATTAGAGTCAAACAACAGGAAATAGATAAAATTGACAAGCAAATAGCAAAGATTATTCGTGATGCTATGGCAGTATCAAACGTTAAGGCAGGAAAATCTAAAGAATCGACCACCTTTGCGCTTACACCTGAAGATTTAAAATTAGCGGCTAGTTTCACTGCAAACAAAGGTAAATTACCTTGGCCTGTTGAACATGGCTTCGTTAAAGTACGTTATGGTATACAAAAATCTCCAATAGACCATACAGTGCCAATTAAGAGTAATGGTGTTAGAATTTTGACTAATAAAGATGAAAAAGTACGAGCTGTTTTTGAAGGAACTGTTCATTCTATTTTAGTACCAAAAAATGGAAATATGACGATTCTAATTCAGCATGGTAATTATTTCACGATCTATAAAAACTTATCAAAACTTTACATCAAAAAAGGAGATAAAGTAACAACAAAACAAGAAATAGGGGAAGTGTTAACTGATAAAGCATCTAACGAAACTATTCTTTCATTTGTAATTTGGAAAGATGGCGACACACAAAATCCAGCACATTGGATTAATAAGATGTAAGATTCCTGAGAAAGCAGGAATGTCTATGTTATTTTCGACCAATTACTAAATCTTTACAACGACATAGCCTTTTCTGGTTTTTTTGTAATGTTTACTATTCCAGTAATAATATCGTTTGCCCTTTACAACTACTATTTTGTGATGCTTAGGAGCAACTTTTACGATTGTAGATGCTGGTCTTACAACGACTCTTGATGCACAAGATGTTGTAGAAAATATGATGGCGAATCCTAATGTTAAAATAAGTGTTCTCATAGTTTTGGGTTTAACTATAAGACTAAAGGAAAATAAAAAAGTTTAATTTATTACTTAATTTAAAAATAACGCCTTTAACTCAGTAGCATCATTTGGCTTCATTTTCCCAGCAAGGACAAGACTTAATTGCTTGCGTCGCAGAGCACCTTCAAAGCGTAACTTTTCTACTTCTGTTACTGGAACTATTGCAGGAATTTTAATAGGATTGCCAGACTCATCTAAAGCCACAAAGGTATAAATAGCTTCATTGACTTTTGTTTTTTCTCCAGATTCTCTATCGTCAATCCAAACATCAATATAAACCTCCATAGAGGTTTTAAAAGCTCTAGAAACTTTAGCTTCAACGGTTACAACACTTCCTAAAGGCACCGATTTGTTAAATGCAACATGATTAACGGAAGCAGTTACCACTATACGCCTTGAATGACGTCTTGCGGCAATACTAGCTGCACGATCCATTCTAGCCAGTAATTCGCCACCAAATAAGTTATTCAAAGGATTAGTCTCACTTGGCAACACCAAGTCTGTCATAATAGTTTTAGAATCTTCAGGATGTTTCGCTTGCATTAAAAATTGTTTAATTATTATTTCCGAGAAAGCGGAAATCTTTATCAAAACGCAAAGGTAAGGTGCTTTTAAAAATTAGAGAAGTAAATATTACTTTAGTTTTTGCACTAATAACCAAGCATCACGATTGTGATTTCTTCTAATGGAATACAACTCTTTTTGTGCTTCAGAACGTGAATCATAACTAGAATAAACGACTTGATGCAAACCATATTTGTTGACACCAATTTTGCGAGCATTGTAACCTAATTCACGAAGTTCACTTAGTTTTTTATCACAATTTTCTTCAACTCTAAAAGCACCAGCTACAATGTGAAAATTACCGCTTTGTTTGGTGACATTTAAGGTAATTGAAGGCAACGGATTATTAATGATAAAAGTAGCTTCTTGTATTTTAGAATCAATCTCTTTGTTGGCTTCTTCCTGAGCTATTTGGTTATGTTGCTCAATTTGACCAACATAATATTTAGATGCAGCAAAACCACCTACTGTTAAGGCGATTAAAGCAATGGCTGCATATTTTAAGTATGGTCTTTGGGCTATTGAGCCTGTCGAAATACGTTTTTCAGGAGTAAAGGCTAATGGAATAATTTCCTCTATAGCCTCAACGTCTTTTTTATAAACTTCACGAGTTACTGAAGGTGATACAAATTGAGATAATCCAAAAGCTTGAATTAAATAATTTGAGCTGTTTGAAGGCTCAAAACTAATTTTACCTTCATTAGTAAGAACAATTTTACCAATATTTTTCAACAGGATGGTTTCACCTTGAGCTAAATTGGACTTTAACTCTCTTGTTACTTTTTCTACTTTTTCAACAGCAGACTCGTAAGATATTTTTTCAACATCAGCAATATAGCTTACCAATAAGCCATCGTTATTTTTTAATTGCTCATTAAATGATACCACTTTACTTGGTGGATAAAACGTATTGGTTTCATCATTAATTTTTGCAGAAACAGATTGTGTTAAAAACGCACCAAAATTTGGAATGATAACACATTCATATCTGTAAAGTAAATCGCTTATGTAAGTCTCTAATTGCATTAAAACAAAGTTAAAAATTTTTGCAAGCGAAAAAAAAAACCAAACAATTATTTATTAACAGTGTAAAATTTAGTTTCTTGTGCATTGCAATTCAATAATATACATGTCAGATAATAATTTACTTTTTGCACTAGCCTTACAAAACGCACCTAATATTGGTGACATTACTGCTAAAAAACTCATTGCACACTGTGGTTCGCCCGAAGCTGTGCTCAATGAAAAGAAGCAAAACTTGCTTAAAATTGAAGGAATTGGTATGTATGCTGTCAGTGATTTACATAAAGACATCTTGTTGCAGAACGCAGAAAATGAACTTGGATTTATTAAGAAAAATAATATCGTCAGTCATTATTTTATGGAAAGCAGTTATCCTGACGCTCTGAAACATTGTGTTGATGGACCAATTCTTTTATTTCAAAGAGGGAATATCAATATTAAAAATCAACATATTATTAGTATTGTTGGTGCGCGAAAAATAACCACTCAAGGCATTGCGCATTGCGAAGCAATTGTGGAGCGTTTGGCACCTTACAATCCAATAATTGTATCAGGTTTTGCTTACGGAACAGATATTACGGCTCAAAAGGCTGCAATAAAAAATAATTTACAAACCATTGGTTGTTTAGCACATGGTTTAAATCAGATGTATCCTAAAGTTCATGAAAAATATGTGGCTGATATTGAAAACCATGGAGGGTTTTTTACAGATTTTTGGAGTACAGATGAGTTTGATAGAAATAATTTTTTAAAACGAAACCGAATCATTGCTGGACTCAGTGAAGCAACTATTGTGATTGAATCTGCTGAAAAAGGAGGAAGTTTGGTAACTGCTGATATTGCAAATTCTTACAACAAGGAAGTGTTTGCCGTTCCAGGACGTATTACAGACACGCAAAGTGCTGGCTGTAATAACTTAATAAAACTGCAACGTGCACATTTACTTTCTAAACCTGAAGATATACCTTATATCTTAAATTGGAAATTAGAAGGCGAAACAAAACCAATACAAAAACAACTGTTTGTTGAGTTGGATACTGATGAAAAAGTTATCTATAATTTCCTAAAAGACAACGGAAAAGAATTATTGGATTTAATTGCCTTAAAGTGCAATATGCCAACCTTTAGAGTTGCGTCATTATTACTTAATATGGAATTAAAAGGCGTGATAAGACCATTGCCTGGAAAACAGTTTGAGGTTATTTAGTATCCAACTTTAGTCCTAACCCTTTTCAATACCGCATCAGCCACTACTTTTGCTTTTGATGCACCAATAGTCAAAGCTTTATCAATTTCGTTGAGGTTATTCATATAATAATTATATCGTTCTCTTTCAGCAGAAAATTTATCAATCAATAATTCATATAGTGCTTGTTTAGCATGGCCATAACCGTAACCACCTTTTTCGTAATTGGCTTTCATGTCTGCTATTTGAACCTCGTTAGCAACGAGTTTATAGATAGCAAAG
This sequence comes from uncultured Lacinutrix sp., assembly GCA_937916035.1. Lineage (GTDB taxonomy): Bacteria > Bacteroidota > Bacteroidia > Flavobacteriales > Flavobacteriaceae > CAJQLB01. The sequence goes on along the minus strand of CALGIH010000290.1, from coordinate 1,463 downwards.
CAGTTACAGGTTTGCCAATCTTTCGGTTCTTCTAAAGGCGCACTATCTGTTGCAATAGCCATGATTTGCTTACGTAATTGTTTGTCTGGTAAAAATAAGTTGATAATATTATTTTGGCTCTTGCTCATTTTTCCACCATTTGTTCCGGGAACGTACATGGTTTCTTTTTGAATATCGGCTTCAGGCATTACAAAGGTTTCACCAACTTTCGCATGAAAACGAGACGCTACATCACGAGTCATTTCAATGTGCTGTAATTGATCTTTCCCAACAGGAATAATATTGGCATCATACAACAATATATCTGCAGCCATAAGCATTGGATAGCTAAATAAGCCTGCGTTTATATCTTCTAGTCTATCAGCTTTATCTTTAAAACTATGCGCTAAGGTTAATCGTTGGTACGGAAAGAAACAACTTAAGTACCAAGATAGTTCAGTTACTTGTGGGACATCGCTCTGACGATAAAAAACCGATTTGTCAATATTTAATCCACAAGCTAGCCAAGCAGCAGCAGTAGAATAGGTGTTATGTTTTAGTAATTCGGCATCTTTTATTTGTGTTAAGGAGTGCATGTCTGCTATAAAAAGAAACGATTCGTTGTTAGGATCGTTGCTCATTTGTATTGCAGGAATAATAGCCCCTAAAAGATTTCCTAAATGAGGTGTTCCTGTACTTTGTACTCCAGTTAGTATTCTTGCCATAGTAACTTCCGTCTTTCGATTCCGCTCAAGATAAACTACAGCAGGAATCTTCTTTAATTAATAATTCTTTCTTACAAACACAAAGGTAATTTTTTTGATAGAATAGCTCAATTATTTTAGTAGTTTTGATGCAGATGAAGTTTCTTAAATATCCTTTCTGGGTTTTATATCGCATTTGGTTTTATGTGCTTGTCGCAGTACCAATCATTATTTTATTTCCATTTCTTGTCATTTCGATAGCAAAAGAGCAATGGTATCCACATTTCTTTAAGCTAGCACGAATCTGGTCAAAAGTTATTTTAATTGGAATGGGCTATGGTTGGAAAATTACTAAAGCACAAAATTTGGAGAAAGGCAAAAGCTATATGTTTGTTGCTAACCATACTTCTATGTTGGACATTATGCTTATGTTGGTAACAATTAAGGATAATCCGTTTGTGTTTGTTGGAAAAAAGGAGTTGGCCAAAATACCTTTGTTTGGATTTTTCTACAAAAGAACGTCTATCTTGGTAGATAGAACTAGTGCCAAAAGTAGGCAAGCTGTTTTTTTAAGAGCACAAAGACGCTTAAAATCTGGTGTAAGTATTTGTATTTTCCCTGAAGGAATGGTACCTGAAGAACATATTAAACTTTCTGAATTTAAAGATGGAGCTTTTAGACTAGCGATTAATCATAAAATTCCAATTGTGCCAATTACTTTTTACGATAACAAAAAGCGATTTTCATATACTTTTTTTAGTGGAGGACCAGGAATGTTAC
>CALGIH010000289.1 GCA_937916035.1 uncultured Lacinutrix sp. | reverse complement strand
GTGGCAAAGGTGTTGATATCACGAATGAATTGAAACGTAAAAGTAATGCTCATGAAATTGTAGCACCACGAATATTTGGCTATACTGGTTTCGGACAATCAAATTCATCATTCAACCCTTTAAATGACGCGCCTATTAGCACTCCTGAATTGGCTAGACAATGGGTTCGTGCTAATGCTAAAAGAGGTGCAGATGGCATTAAATTCTTTGGTGCTGAACCAGATATAATGGCTGCAGCTATTGATGAAAATAAAAAATTAGGACTTAGGTCTACTGCACATCATGCACAATTAAGTGTTGCAAGATGGAATGTGTTAAATTCTGCAAGAGCAGGAATGACATCTATGGAACATTGGTATGGTTTACCTGAAGCATTGTTCTCTGATAGAACTGTTCAAAATTATCCTTTAGATTACAATTACCAAAATGAACAAGATCGTTTTGAAGAAGCTGGAAAACTTTGGAGACAAGCTGCAGAACCTTATTCTGAGCATTGGAATAATGTAATGAATGAATTATTAGAATTGGATTTCACCTTAGATCCTACGTTCAATATTTATGAAGCAAGTAGAGATCTACAACGTGCTCGTCGTGCAGAATGGCATGAAGATTATACTTTACCATCACTTTGGAAATTCTATGAGCCAAGTAAAATTAGTCATGGTAGTTATTGGCATTATTGGGGAACTGAACAAGAAGTTGAATGGAAACATAATTTTAAGCTTTGGATGACCTTTATCAATGAATATAAAAACAGAGGAGGACGTGTAACAGCAGGAACAGATTCAGGGTTTATTTATCAATTGTATGGTTTTGCTTACCCTCGTGAGCTTGAATTATTACGTGAAGCAGGTTTTCATCCTTTAGAAGTTATTAGAGCCGCTACCCTAAATGGTGCAGAAGCTTTAGGTATGGACGATAAAATTGGTTCTGTTCAAATCGGTAAACTTGCTGATTTTGTTATCGTGGAAGAAAACCCATTAATGAACTTAAAGGTTCTTTATGGAACGGGTGCTATTAAACTAACTGAAGACAATGAAGTTGTTCGTGTTGGTGGCGTAAAATATACCATTAAGGATGGAATAATTTATGATGCTAAACGATTATTGGCAGAAGTAAAAGCCATGGTTGATGCAGAAAAAGCAAAAACTAACTGGAAATTAAAACAACCAGGTATTAAAAATTAACACGTTGTTTTATAGGTCTATCATCAACAACCTTTGAAAGGATAATTTGCGTTTTAGTTTCACCATAAGTAATCAGTTGATCTATAAATAGCTCAAGGTGTTTCTGGTTATGGAGTATAACTTCCATGACGATGTTTTCATTGCCTGTAATCCTATAGCAATTGATGACTTCATCAAACGATTTTACTTTTTCTAGAAAGGGCTTTAAGCGACCCATAAAAGCCCTTACCGTAATTAATGCATGTATTTGATAACCAACTTCAAATGGTGCAACTTTGGTATGATATCTATCTATAATGCCTGCATCTTCAAGCTTACGAATACGTTCAGCAACAGCAGGTGATGAGATACCAACGTGATTGGCAATTTCTGTATTTGATCTGCGTGCATTGGTTTGCAACAACTCCATTATTTTCCAATTAATCAAATCCGCTTTCATTATTAAAGTATTTTGTGTAAATATATTAATTATTAAAGCATATTAACATATTTGATTTAATTTTTAAATGCAACTTTCTTGTTTATAAGTTAATTTTGTGAT
>CALGIH010000288.1 GCA_937916035.1 uncultured Lacinutrix sp. | reverse complement strand
AGCTTTAAAACCAACACGTTTGAAGTTGGCTTAGTTACTGACAACGAGAATAAGCTCAAGGACATTATTCAGCAAAAATTTGAAATTTCAAAAGCCGATTTCAAATCCCTCAATAATGATTTAAAACTAAATATAAAGTTGAAACCATCAGAAAGATCAAACGATTTACTTTCGTTTTTAACGCAAAATGCTGAGGTTAATCATTTTAATGAGTTAATACCATCAGCTAGCGATATATTTATTCAAACAGTAAAAAACAATTAATAATGAACCATCTTCCACTTATTATAAAGCGTGAGTATTTAACTAAGGTTAAAAACAAATCGTTCATTGTTATGACTGTTTTAAGTCCAATTATTATGATGGTGCTATTTGCTGTTGTAGCTTATTTGTCGCAGTTAAATAACAATAAAGAACGTACTATTTCTATACTAGATGAGTCTGGTAAAATTAGTTCCATTTTTATAAACACTGATAATATAACTTATAATATACTTGATAATATTTCTTTTGCAGATGCTAAAGCTCAAGTTGAGGTGAAAGAAGAATATGGCTTGTTGCATATTGTAAATAATGAAGATTTAGACCAAATGTCTCAATCCATTCGTTTCTATTCTGAAGATACTCCTTCGTTAACTCTAATTTCTGGCTTAGAAAGTAAGTTAGAGAAAAAAATAACCGACTTAAAATTGCAACAAGGAGGGGTTAATATTGAAAAAATTACAGCGTCAAGAACTTCTATTGATATTGCTCAAGAAAGTTATCAAGGTGAGAAAACGTCCAAAATGGACAACATTGTAAAACTAGCTTTTGGTGGTTTTGCAGGTTATTTGTTGTTTATGTTTATTATTATTTATGGTAATATGATTATGCGTAGTGTCATTGAAGAAAAAACAAGTAGAATTATTGAGGTCATTATTTCTTCGGTCAAACCTATTCAACTAATGATGGGGAAAATTATAGGTACTTCATTGGCAGGAATAACACAATTTGTAATTTGGATCATTTTGGGAACTATTTTGATGACAATTGTGTCATTGGTTTTTGGCATTAATCTTAGTGAAATACAAACTCCTCAACAAGAAATGATGCAGCAGGCAGCACAATCAGCTGAAGTTCAGAACCAGATGCAGAATTTAATGGCAGCTATTTATAACTTGCCAATTGCTAATTTGGTTATTGCATTTCTTTTGTTTTTTATTGGAGGCTACTTGCTTTATAGTTCACTGTATGCAGCCATTGGTGCAGCAGTTGATAACGAAACAGATACACAACAATTTATGATGCCAATTTTGATGCCTTTAATTTTGGCAGTTTATGTTGGTGTATTTACCGTTATTGAAGATCCTCACGGTACAGTTTCTACTGTATTTTCTTTCATTCCATTTACGTCTCCAGTTGTAATGCTTATGCGAATTCCATTTGGAGTTCCAATTTGGCAACAGATAATTTCGTTAGTATTGTTGATAGGTACCTTTATGTTTACTGTTTGGTTTGCAGCGAAAATTTACAGAGTAGGTATTTTAATGTATGGGAAAAAACCCAGCTATAAAGAATTGTATAAATGGTTAAGATATTAAGGGATGAGAGAGATTAAGGAATTTTTAAATTTATCGTTTCCGTTAACAGAGAATGTTGAAATATCTGTAAGGGTTGTTTTAATTCTTGCGTTTGTGCTTTCTGTTGCAAGTGTTGTTCTTGTGGTATTACGTAAACTGATTACAAGAAGAATGCCCCTTGAAGATAAACGTAAATTCAAAGCTGTTTTTTCTTATGGAAGATGGCTTATTTATACCATAATATTTTTAATAACACTCCATTCGGTTGGTGTAAACGTAACAGGAATTTTTGCAGCTTCTGCAGCATTGTTAATTGGTGT
>CALGIH010000287.1 GCA_937916035.1 uncultured Lacinutrix sp. | reverse complement strand
GATAGAGGTTAACCAGTTGTTGCTATTATGCCGAATAATCCTGATGTTCAACCAGGAGATAATGTTGAAACTATGAAGGCTAGAGCAGCATCAAAAGGATTTTCATTTCCATATTTATTTGATGATGGTCAAGAGATTTACCCACAATATGGAGCTACTAAGACACCTCATGTTTATTTATTACAAAAAACAAAAAAAGGTAATGTCGTCAAGTATATTGGAGCTATTGATGATAACTACAAAGATGTTGAAGATATAAACATAAAATATGTTGAAGAAGCAATAGATGCTTTAATGAATGGGAAAGAAATAAAAGAAACTAAAACTAGAGCGATAGGCTGTAGTATTAAAGTTTAAAAAACTAAATCCGAAGTGTAACACTTCGGATATTTTTACGCCCTTATTGTATATACTAAAGAAATGTTAAATTTGTAAACAAATTATACTTATGGCAGACTTATCTCAATTTGAATGGCAAGAGCGATTGCAAAATGATGCTCAGGCTGTTATTTTGGACGTTCGAACTTTTTCTGAAATACAACAAGGCTTTATCGCCAATGCAAAACATATTGATATTTATAAAGGTCAAGAATTTGTTGATGAAGTTATTAAGCTAGATAAGACTAAAAGTTATTATGTATATTGTAAATCTGGAGGAAGAAGTGGTCAAGCTTGTGCTTTTATGAAACAATCAGGTTTTGAGAAAGCATATAACTTAGTTGGCGGTATCATGCAATGGCAAGGAGAAATTTCTTATAACTAAAACATTTATCATGAAGCAATTAATTATCGTTTTACTATTGGTGTCGGCATTTACCTATAGCTGTAAAGAAGAAGCAACAGAAGCAAGTGTTAAAATTGTTACTGCTGAAGAGATGAAAGAACTTTCTAAGTTGGAAGATGTTCAACTGTTAGATGTTCGTACTCCAGAAGAATATGCAATAGGATATATCGATGGATTTAAAAACATAGATTTTTTATCTGACTCTTTTCAAGAAGATATTGAAAAATTGGATAAATCAAAACCAGTAATTGTGTATTGTAAATCTGGTGGACGTAGTGGCAGATGTTCGGCGTTAATGCTTGAAAAAGGGTTTAAGAAAATTTATGACCTTGAAGGAGGCATTACAAAGTGGGAATCTGAAGGCAACCCAATAAAAAAAGACTCTGAATAGATTATCTATGAGGAAGGATTAATGAACTTATCCTTAATTATCTTTGTAATAATTTTTTGATTTAGCAAAGCTAATCTTGTGAATTCAAACAAACTTTTACATCTGTCAAGGTTTTGATTTTCGTAAGTTACCTTATAATAAATATTTCCGTTTAAATAATCTGTTAAAGCTCTTAAGCCATGCGTAAATGGCATTAATGCACATGATATTGGTAGGTATTTAAGCTCTTTTGGTGTTAATATTGATGTGTAAGGTTTAAGCCCTTCAGCAAATTTCTCAAATAAAACTATGTTGAACTTGATTTTATCGAGTTCTTTTTCATCTTCATTAGATTCACTTACAACGGTACGAATAGCATCACCAAAATCATAATGAAAATAGCCTTTCATGATGGTATCCAAATCTATAAGACACAATCCTTTCTTTGACGTTTTGTTGAACAAAATATTGTTAAGTTTGGTGTCGTTATGACAAATCCTCAAAGGTAAATTTGCTTCATAAAAAGAATTAAAAATAGTTTGGTTTTTAAGAGCAAATTCTATCAGGAATTTAGCGGAGTCCTTTCTGTGAATTTAAGTGTTTTCTAGAGCAGTTTCAAATTCAGTAATTTTTGAAGGAAGATGATTTAATTTTTCAATTATATCAACATATTCATCTTGATTTTCATAACGAAGTAGATTATGGAATTTCCCTAAAATCTTTCCAGCTTCCAGCGCTATTATTGGGTCCTTTGTGAAGTTAAAAGCATCACTATTATTAATGTAGGAAATTAAACGCCAACAATTGGCTTTGTGTTTATAAAACAATGCCTTGTCATTTGTCTTTATTAAAGATATTT
>CALGIH010000286.1 GCA_937916035.1 uncultured Lacinutrix sp. | reverse complement strand
GCTTAAAGAATTTACGTTTGAAGGCTACTAATGTTTCTGGTGTTTCAGAGAGTTTAAAATGAGTACAAAGCTTTCGGCAGATACTTATAGTTGATTGCCCTGTAAAGGAGGCGTATAATTCGTCTGAAACTTTAATATTTACAGTTTCAAACATTAAATAGTATGCTTTACTGTGCAAAGGCTCAGTATCAACAATAACACAATCCATATCAAACAAAACAGCTTTTAGCATTTTCTTTTTTTGCGAAGATAGATAATGCAAGTATGAATTGCGAATGTTCAATTATGAATTGTAATATTGCAAAAGAACTATTCTGATATGGCAAAACAGGGACGAGAAAAAAACACAAAGAATAAAGCGAAGCATGGAAAGCTGATGGCTCGTAAAAAAAATAAGCTTAAAACAGAAAAAGAATTGCGTAAAGAGCGATTAAAGGAGATTGTGGCAAAAGCAAAAACTCAGAGTTAAAAGCTATTTACTTCAATAGTCTCACCAACCTTCAAATTTAATTTAATATCTCCTATTCTTATTCTAACCAGTCTTAGTGTAGGAAACCCAACAGCAGCCGTCATTTTTCGTACTTGTCTAAATTTCCCTTCAGTGAGCGTTATTGAAATCCAAGATGTTGAACCATGACGTTCATCACGAACATGTTGCTGTTCAATAGGAAACTCAGCTAGGCTGTTAACTGCAAAAACGTTACAAGGCTTCGTTGGATATGGCTTACTATTAATGCTAATTGTAACACCATTTTGTAGTTCAATGATTGCGTCTTCGGTAATTACTCCATCTAATTGAACATAATACTCTTTTTCAAATTTATGACTTGTTATTTCTGCACTTACTTTACCATTTGTTGTGAGTAGGAGTAAACCTTCTGAAGTTTCATCTAAACGACCAATTGCCATGGTTCCTTCAGCAAAATCATAGAGTTCACCGAGTAACTTTTTATTCTTTCGCTTGTTTTGATTATTAATAAACTGACTTAAATAACGAAACGGTTTATGTAAAATATAATGATGATGGATTTCTTGCTGCATTTAAATAGCAATGTATAGCTTTTTTTGTAATTTAGGAACGTCTTAAATAAGAACTAATATGTCAAAAAAGAAACTAGGTGAAAACACTATTTGCACGCATACAGGAGAAGTAGAAGATACACAGTTTAAAGGCTCAGTATCGCCAATCTTTATGGCAACATCATATGAATTCATGGATGTTGAGATAAAGCGCTATCCACGTTATTTTAACACCCCAAATCAAGACTATTTAGCTAAAAAGATAGCTGCTTTAGAACATGCAGAATCTGCTTTGATTTTTAGTTCAGGAATGGCAGCAGTAAGTACAACGTTAATGGCATTTTTAAGTGCTGGTGATCATATCGTATTACAAAATGATATTTATGGAGGCACTCGTAATTTAGTTGAAGAGCAATTTGATAGATATAATATTGAATACACATTTACGAACGGATTGCATGTAGATGATTTTAGAAAGTGTATACAATCAAATACCAAACTTATTTATATTGAGTCACCTTCAAATCCGTTACTAAAACTTGTCGATCTGGAGGCAATTGCCAACTTAGCTAAAGCAAACGGCTTATTGTCTGTTATTGATAATACGTTTGCAACTCCAATTATTCAAAAACCGATTGATTTTGGAATAGACATTGTGTTGCATAGTGCTACAAAATATTTTGGAGGTCATAGTGATATTAGTGCTGGTGCTGTTGCAACTAAGCAAGAGCATATAGATGCTATTTGGAATTTAGCCAAAAACCTTGGAGGTAATTTAAGTGATTTTATGGTTTGGATGTTAGAGCGAAGCATGAAAACATTATCTATTCGTGTAAAAGCACAACAAAAGAATGCAAAGAAAATTGCAAAAATTCTCAATAAAAAGGAAGCTATTAGTCAAGTGTATTATCCAGGACTTAAAAGTCATCCAGATTATAAATTAGCTAAAAAGCAAATGAAAGGTTTTGGAGCCATGCTATCTTTTGACTTGGTAGAAGGAATTGATGCTCAGGAATTTTTAAAATCGTTAAAGCTTATTAAACCTTCTATGAGTTTAGCTGGAGTAGAAAGCACCATGATTTTACCAGCAATGACATCACATGCATTGCTAACTCCCGAAGATAGAAAAGCCCAAGGTATTAAAGATGGCTTGATTCGTTTTTCAGTTGGATTGGAGGAAGTTGAAGACTTGATGGATGATATTGATAATGCCTTAAAACAGGTTATGGAAAACGATAGTCGTGTTTTA
>CALGIH010000285.1 GCA_937916035.1 uncultured Lacinutrix sp. | reverse complement strand
CTGTTATTGATTTCTACAAGTCATTCTCAAAGCAACATTCCAACACCAAAAGAAACCTTTGGTTTTAATGTTGGCGACGATTTTAAACTGGCAACCTACGAACAATCCATTGAATACTTCAAAAAACTAGACGCTTCAAGTGATTTGATAGAATTGCGTCAAATTGGTGAAACTTCTGAAGGAAGACCTTGGTATGCTGCTTTTATTTCATCCAAAGAAAATTTAGGCAACCTGGAACATTACAGAAGTATTTCTCAGCAACTAGCACATCCCGAAAATTTATCAGATGAAGATGCCAAAAAACTGTCTAAAGAAGGTAAACCAATTGTACACATAGATGGAGGACTACATGCATCTGAAGTTGCAGGAGCTCAGCATACCATTTCATTAGCTCATGAAATAATTAGTAAATCAGAAGATGAAGATATCAAAAGAATATTAGATGATGTCATTTTAATTTTATGGCCTTCATTAAATCCAGATGGTCAAGATATAATTGCCAATTGGTACAAAGAAAACGTTGGCACACCTTATGAAGTAACTTCTGTGCCTTGGTTATATCAAAAATATGTTGGTCATGATAATAATCGAGATTCTTATATGGCGAATATGATTGAATCTCGTGTTGTTGCTAGAGTTTGGCGTGAATGGGAACCAAATATTATTCATGTTCATCATCAATCGTCTCCATTCCCAACACGAATTTGGTTGCCTCCTTTTGCAGAACCAATAGCAAATAGAACACCTCCAATTGTTGCGAGAGAAGTTAATATGATTGGAATGGCAATAGCGCAACGTCTAGAAACAGAAGGCTTAGAAGGTGCTGTTCACATGGGAAAAGGCTTTGATGCTTGGTATCCTGGTTATATTGATTATATGCCTGTTTTACAAAATATTCCTTCATTTTGGACTGAAACAGCTTTGTATAGATATGCAACACCTTACTTTTATACAGTTAATGATTTTCCGAAAGATAGAAATGGATTCAGAATAGAATCGTTATACTCAAGTCCATGGAAAGGTGGATGGTGGCGCTTAAAAGATGCTGTAAATTATATGCAAACATCTTCATTGGCAGTTTTAGATTACGCTTCAAAGTACAGTGAAGTTTTATTGTACAACAAATATCAAGCAGGAAAAAACACGATTGAAAAGTATAAGAATGAACCACCTTATGCATATTTCATTCCTCAACAACAAAGAGATCCAGTTCGTCCAGTAGAGCTTTTAAAAAGATTGGCTTTTAATGGTATAAAAATCTCTCAGTTAAACAAACAAATTACATTTGATAATGTAACATATCCAAAAGGTACTTGGGTAATTCCAATGGATCAAGAATTTGGGGAACTTGCTAGACAGGTTTTAGAAGTCCAGGATTATCCAGATTTAAGAGAATATCCTGGAGGACCACCAGAACAACCTTATGATGCAGCTGGATGGACGTTGCCTTTGCAATTTGAAGTAAATGTTATTGCTGCTGTAAGTCCAATTACTGATGAAATAAGAGCTTCTTTTGAAGAAGTCAAAGGTGAAGCTCTAAACATTGTGGATGATACTATTAAAGATGCTAATAAAGTAGATTTTGTCTCTGGAATTGGATTTGAAACAAACGCAATAGCTGCTGGAATTAAACCTTTAGCTGGATCTTTAAAAGGAAGTGGAAGCATCGCACAACTAGATCCTAAAGAAAATAATACGTTTAGAGTGCTAGCTGAAGCTTGGGGAAAAGGCTACAAAGTAAGCTATACGAACCAAAAATATAGTGTTAGTGGAGCTTCAAACACTCAATTAAGACAGTGGATTAATGATTTTGCCGTTAACATAATACTCACTTCAAAATCTTCAAAAACAACTGTAAAACCACGAATAGGCATTTACAGACCTTGGACAGCAAGTATGGATATGGGCTGGACAAGATGGCTATTAGATAATTTTGAAATTGAGTATATAGGCCTTAGAAATTCAGATTTTATAGTAGGAAATCTTAAGGATAAGTATGATGTGATATTAATGGCATCAGAAAGAGAGAGTTCCATTATCAATGGTTATGCCACAGGACAAGCACCTCCAAGATATGAAGGTGGAATTAGCGACCAAGGTGTCCGAAACTTAGACGAATTTGTCTCTAAAGGAGGAACTTTGGTGTGTATGAATCAGAGTAGTGAATTTGCAATTAATGCATTGCATTTACCTGTGAAAGATGCTGTGAAAGGTTTAAAACGTCAAGACTTTTTTACTGGTGGATCTATAATGGGAGTTACCATAAACACCGAACATCCAGTAATGGCAGGAATGCCTGAAAAGGCAAATGTTTTTGTCGAAAGAAGTCCTGTATTTGAAACAATTGAGGGTTTTGAAGGAGTGGCTTTAGCTAAATATCAGGCACATGGATCGCCTTTGCGATCAGGATATTTATTGGGCAGTGAGCATTTAAATGGATATGCTGCGGCATTGGATGTGAATCATGGAGATGGCCATGTTATTCTTTTTGGATTCAGACCTCAATGGAGAGGACAACCAATGGGAACCTTTAGAGCCTTATTTAACTCTCTTCTTTACGGTGGAAATATTTCAAAAAATCATAAACCAACGACAGGTTTTTGGAAAACACCATCTGAACCTGAAATTAATTCAAATAAAGATTAAGTACTATATTTGAGTATTCTAAAATAGGGGGTTTATAATAAGCCCACTTTGTTTCTACTTGTGATACAAAAAACTAAAAGAGCGGCATACTTAAGTATGCCGCTCTTTTTGCTATTAATCAACTATTATACTACAGAAAGAATCTGTACTATTTCTTTATAAATATATTGGTATAATACCATTTTCCGTCTTCATCCTTTTCAGCTGAAATATCAAAATCAGTATAATCAACTTCAATAACGTGTTTATGTTCTTCACTATTTAACCAAGCGTTTACTACAGATTCAGGAGTACTAAATGCGTAGGCCACATTTTCTGCAACGGATATTGCTCCAGCTTGATTTATTAGATTATTTTTCCTTTGAAAAAGTTAGCGTGTGAAACCTCATCATTCACAATCATATAATCTGTATGACCATAAGCTGGTTTTATTTTTATACTATTAAAAATCTGTGATTATCAGCTTGTGCTTTAATTGCACTCATCCCATTTAATGGTGTTAAACCTATATTAATTCTATTAGAATTAATAAGTTCTAAAATTTCAATTTCAACCGTTTTTGTTTGTGGTACAAAAGAATTTGCAATCGCATTTATTTTATCCTCTTCTATCGAATCTGTAGAACAGGAGAACGATAGTAGCAATAATAATAACATTGTAGGCAATAAAGTAGGTCGTTTCATTACGTAGGATTTTTGATTTGGTTCTTCAAATATATCTACCTACTCACAACTAACTGTTAAGGAAATGTTAAATTCAATAAAATACATGCGTTTAATCCGGTTTTTAATATATTTCATCGATAAAATGCATATTTTTAAAAATATTTTTGTTTTTAAGCATGATATTCATGTGTTTCATCGATGAAATACACGAGATTCAAATTCATCATGATTACGGA
>CALGIH010000284.1 GCA_937916035.1 uncultured Lacinutrix sp. | reverse complement strand
GGCATTAGTTTTTCAAAATTTTCAACATTCGATAAAAAATCAAAACATTCTAGAGCTGATTTGTCAATAGTTACTTTCGGAGATTCTAAATTCATAAGTGTATTTTTAAATAGAACACATCAATTAGCGTTCCATTCGCTAGGATTAGCATTCCATTGTGACAAAGTTGCCAGTTCTTTTTTGTTTATATAGTTGGTGTCTAGTGCTTGCTCTAGTAAGTTTTCGTAATTGCTTAAAGTATGTAGAGTTACGTTTTCGTTTGCAAAATTGTCATTAGCTATATCGAATCCATATGAGAAAATGGCGACCATTCCTTTAACATTCACTTCAGCTTCTTTTAAAGCACGTACAGCATTGAGACTGCTTTTTCCTGTGCTTATTAAATCTTCAACAACAACGACACTTTGGCCTTTTTCAATATGACCCTCAATTTGGTTTTTACGACCATGGCCTTTTGGTTCAGGTCTCACATATATAAAAGGTAAGCCCAAATATTCAGCAACAAGTGCTCCAATACCAATGGCTCCTGTGGCAACACCAGCAATTACGTCTGGTTTTCCGTAGTGTTTTTCAATATGTTGTGCTATTTTATCTCGAATGTAATTTCTTATTGGAGGATAGGATAGTATAATCCTGTTATCGCAATAAATTGGAGATTTCCATCCAGAAGCCCATGTAAAAGGGTTGTTTGGACTTAGTTTTATGGCATTTATTTGCAGTAAAAATTCAGCAGTTTTTTTGGCAGTGGTTTTGTCAGCAATCATAGTCACAAAACTAAGCATAAAATTATTTTTAGAGACTGAAAACATACTGAATAAAATTATTTTTTTGAAGTTGTAGCTCTTTGAAATAAAAAATGATATTTTTACGTCAGCCTAATACCTTATATACCCAATGTATAAAGTTTTTGTTAACGACAAACCAATCATCTTAACCTCTGAAATTTCAGTGGAGAAGCTTTATAAAACGTATCCTTTAAAATATGTTGATTTACCTAAGGTTTTCAGAGATCTTAAAAGGAAAGCGATTGAAGGTGTTTTCTTATACTATAAAAACGAAGACAAGCTTTTAAAGAAGTTTTTGAAAAAATTCCCGAATGTCATTGCTGGAGGAGGAAAAGTATATAACGAAAAAGGTAAAGTGTTGTTTATTTTTCGAAACGATAAATGGGATTTACCCAAAGGACGAATTGAAAATAATGAGACTATTGAAGAAGGTGCAATTCGTGAAGTAGAAGAGGAGACAGGTGTTAAAGATCTGACAATTACTAAACCTCTTGAAATTACGTATCACATTTTTAAGCGAAACAGTCGTTACAAAATAAAAATCACCCATTGGTTTGAAATGCATACTTGCTACAATGGTGAACTAAGACCTGAAGCTACTGAAGGCATTACCAAAGTGAAATGGCTTGGTAAGAAAAAACAAGCCAAAGCTTTAAATAACAGTTATGCTAATATTAGGGAACTACTTTAAAAGAATCCTTCAAATTTTAACCAGAATAATGATTGCTAAGAATTGAATCCATAGGTTCTTTACCATTTATAACGCTTTCTATTTTGTGCCATAATTTATCCTCGATTAGGACTCCAATTGGTTGCTCAAGATTTATTATATTTCCAAATACGTTACTAATTTTTGCATCCCACTCCTTATGATAAGTTACTAAATCATTTGGATACACTATTTTTCTTTCTGTGCCTTCATCAATCCCTTTAAATGGTTCTGAAATATTTAGGTATCCATAATCGTCTGTTACTTGTTCACCAGGATGAATGTCTCTTACCGCAATTTCAAAATCATAAGCAGTTGTAAGACAATTGGAATTAAAGCTGTGATTAACAAAGCGACCAATATCCCAACATAGAATGAAGTTACCCTTGTTATTTCTAAAGGAATAAACATCAATAATATTTTTATAAAAAGGGTCCATTTTTTGAACTTCAATAGGTGTGAATTCTCTATCAAATTTATCTAAAACCCAAGTAATTGTACCAGCTGGAATAAATTCTGTTGCAACTACACCATAACCTACTTCATCACTAATGAATTTTAATTCTGTTTTGGGATGTATCATAAGTTTTAATTGATTAATACTTGTAAAGTAGAAAATAAATTATTTTTAATGCTTGAATCTATGCTGTTCTTTTTAGAATATTTCTGGTTGATTTCCAGCTCAATACCTAAATATTTATTATTAAATTGCTTTCTTAGGTACGTAGTAAATCCATCAGCTTTTCCTAAATAAGGATAATTGTAGCGTACGTTCAAAGAAGTGTCATTTTGTAATAATGAACTCTTAATTTGTTTGCAAACCTCTTTTTCTTTGGCTTTTCTGGAATCAAATAACAAGCCAATATCACAATGTCGTTCTTCGCCATTTAAATTTGGTGTAAATGAATGTACAGACAGATGTAAAACAGTGTGGCCAGATTTAATATAGTTGTTGATGATTGCTTCAACATCATTTCTATACACTGAATAATAATCAGAAATCAATACTTTTTTTTCAGCTTCTGAAAGTGCCTTTGAGTATTCCGAAAACAAGTTTTTATGATGTAATGATCTGTTTAATTCAATTAACAGCCTACTTGTTTCACTATATTTTGAAGCTTCAGCTAACGGTTTCAAATGCTTGAAAACGTCTAACGAACCTATGTCAAAACCTCGATGTGATTGCAATACAACGTCATCCTGAAACAAAAATTTGTATTCTTTAGGAATTTTGTTTCCACCATGCTCGCTTGTTAAAACTAGTTTCACGACACAAACATATTGTTTTCCTCTAGACATTGTGCCAATTCAGAATATACCTTACGTATGTGCTGTTCTGAATAATCATTTCCCATCGCTTTAAGTATTCTAGTAGAAAGAGTTCCTTCTGTTAGAATAACATCGATCGCCTCATAATGAGATTCATGAATTTGAGGCTTTGCCAATTCATACAAGTGCTTCCATACATTCTGAACGGTTGAAACGTCTTTAATTCCAAACAGTTCTAGATAGTTTTTATTTGAAATAGAATAAGATTCAGCTTCTGTAATAGCTGGATTTAAAATATCAAAAAGCTCTTGTTTGGTCGATTTTTTTTGACTCTCAAGAGACGTAAGTGATTCGTTTACCAACAGTTTTAAAACTTCTATAATTAAAACACAAATGGCGACATCTGCTTTTGGAGATTCTTGAATATCGACCAAACGAATTTCAATAGCATTTCTATCAAAGCGAGCTATTGCACCACGAGAATTTAAAAAATGATGATCTAATATCTTTTTAGTATCAAAAGGGCTGATTGCTTTTTTGATTGGTTCAAATATGGTTGCATAATAATCAACTTTTGAAAAAACCTGCTCCGGAATAACTAAACCAGTCATTTCTGGAATCTCCTTTTGATTGGTTTTATAGTATTCTAAACGCGTATCTTTTAGTCCTGTAGCTTTTCCTTCCAAAATAGGAGAGCTTGCACATAATCCAGGAATTAAAGGCAAAATTATGCGAATTGCTGCATGAAGTTTTTCAAACTCTGCATCATCATAAAAAGGTAAGTTAATATGTGTGCTTTGTACGTTGCTCCAACCATGACCTTGACAATTAAAAATACGATTATAAAGATCATAAACTTGGCTATAACTGTGCTTCCAAAGCTGAGTGTCTGTTGAAGGATTCATTAAAGGATGGCATGCCGTTGGTAATAATTTTGAATCTAAACCTTTTAATATTGTATTGATTTCTACAACATTTTCATGAAATGATTGAGACAAACTATTTAGGTTCGCAGTTGGTCCATTGGTTTTTATTTCAATAACGTGTGCTACCAGTTCATTACTCCATGCAATGACACCATTATCAACATCAGAGGTGAGCTCTCCTGCTTTCTGAGTTAGTAATTGATCGACAATTGGAGCGATTTTAAAATTGAAATTATTTACTAACATATATTCAAGTTCAATTCCATAAACTTCGAACAAATGATATTTTTTACTCATGATAATCTACTCTATTTTTTAATGCGGTAAGAATTTTAGTGTATACCAAATCGCCATAATGTCTATCTTCTACACCAAAATCTATATTTGGGTTATCGTTAATTTCAATAACCATAGGTCTTTCATTGACAACTTTTATATCAATGCCATAAAGTCCCTTGCCCATAAGTTTTGCAGACTTTATCGCCATTTTTAAGACCTGTTTTGGGACATCTTCAATTGGTAAGCAGTCAGCATTACCATCTTGGTCGTCTTTTTTCGTTGCACTCCAGTTATAAATTTGCCAGTGGTCTTTTGCCATGTAGTATTTGCAAGCAAAAAAAGGTTCGTCATCCATTATGCCAATGCGCCAATCGTAATCTGAAGGACAAAATTCTTGAGCTATGATGAGGTCTGATTCTTTCAGCATATCATTAACCAATGCCTTGTATTCTTCTTTAGTTTTAGCTTTTTTTACGCCAAAAGAAAATGTAGAATCAGGAGCTTTTAATACACATGGTAAACCAACTTCATGAATCACCTCATTCATATTATCCTTATGAACAATGACTGTTTTTGGCGTATCGATATTTGCGTTATTTAAAGCTTCAGCCATATATACCTTATTGCAGCATTTTAAAATTGCGTCAGGATAATCAATAATAGCAATACCATCTTGTTGTGCCTTTCTTGCAAAAGCATAAGCTTCGTTATTAACTTCAGTACTTTGACGAATAAATAAAGCGTCAAATGATGAGAGTTTAGCTAGATCTTTGGGCTCAATTATTTCAGCATAAATATTCATCTTTTCAGCAATTTCAATAAACTTTTTTAAAGCTTTTGGATTGCTTGGAGGTGCAGGATCATTGGGATTCACCAAAATTGCTAAATCAAAAGCTGAACTCGTTAATTTCGGTGTGTCATAACGTTTTTTTGCAAAGTATTGATTCGCAAACTCACGAACACTATCAAGATGTTCGTTAGGAACTTCAGATTCTGAAATGGCCTTTATGCTTTGTACGTTCCATTTTGTATTGTAATTAAACTTTACACGCAAAAAAGGTACTTGAAAGTGCTTATAAAATAAACCACTTAACTCCTTGTATTTTTGAGCAACGTTTTGGCCAAAGTAAATACTTAAAGTAAATTCGCGCGATTTGATGTTTTTAAGACTTTGTTGAATGACGTCATCAAATTCATCAGATATAAAACGAACCAATTTTAAGGCTCTTAAATCTACAATATTTTTAACCGTTGGAATTGCTAAATGCCCTCTAGCTTCAGCTAAAAGAGACACGTAATAACCTTTGGATTGATACGAATAATCTTTACAAAGGTTAAATATTCTAGCTTTTTTTAGTAGTGAAAACTTTGGGTTTGTAAGATACTCTTGCGAGGAAATTACAGTAATATTCTCAATCGAAAAATTCCATTTTTCAGGCTGATTGACAACAATGTATTTGTTCATTAAATGCGAATATCGCGATA
>CALGIH010000283.1 GCA_937916035.1 uncultured Lacinutrix sp. | reverse complement strand
AACACTAATTAAAACTAGTGCTATTAGTAGAATTTTTGATGGTAATGTTTTCATGTGTTTAAAATTAATTAGATATTTTCCTTGCCATTATTAAGGCATTATATGCATTTACAAGTTTTGAAGATTTTGAAAGCTCTCCAAAAGGTTTTACGTTATTTGAATTGCCTCCCACGATTACCTTCGCTTTTAAAGATAAGCCAGAATCCATAATAATTTGTTTTACTTGAGCAGCTGATAGTTTTGGGTATTGTGACCTAATTAAGGCAGCAAGACCAGCAACCATAGGAGCAGACATTGAAGTGCCACCTTCGGCTTTATAAGTGTTATTTGGATATGTTGAGTATATGTTTGATCCAGGAGCAAAAACGTCAACTGTATTTTTACCATAGTTAGAATAATTTGCCACGACACCAGACCCATATTTTTGTTCAGTAGCACCAACAGACAAAAAGTTAGTTGCAAATTCTACACCATTTTCTTGATCTTGAGGGTAGCTTGCTTTATTATCAAGGTTTAATGATTCGTTTCCTGCGCCACTAATCAATAAAACATCTTTTTGTTCCGCATATAGAATAGCTTCTTTTACCCAATCGCTATGAGGAGAGTAATATTTACCAAAACTCATATTTACAATTTTTGCACCATTATCTGCTGCATAACGTATAGCTAATGCAACGTCTTTATCATATTCATCTCCATTGGAAATAGCTCTTATTGACATGATTTCTACATTGTTTGCAACACCATTGACACCTTTCCCATTATTGCGTTCCGCAGCAACAATTCCTGCAACATGTGTTCCATGACCTTCATCTTTATCTCTTGGTTTAACATTGCCATTTCCATAGTTTCTATCATTAAAATCATCAGGATTATCACCCATAATTTTTCTACCGTTAAAAGATTTGTTTAAATTATAGTCAAGCATTTCGTTTAACTGCTTTAAAGTATCATTAAATACATCTAAAGCGTCTTGAGTAGTTTTAAAATCATTTCCAAAAACAAGAGTATTAATTGTATAAATGTGTTGCTGAAGTGTTTTATCCTCAGTTTTTATAGCACTAACCTCGTCTTTTTCATAGTTTTCTTTTTTAAGATGAGCAGAAACGGCTTTATGAGCATCTTCTATAATTGGAATAATCTGACCATACTGCGCTTTAAGGTTTAAGTATTCCGTTCGTTTTTTTTGATACTCAGCCTCTGCTTCAGCGTAGCGAGGGTCTTTTGTGTTACCACCAGCAAGTAAACGTACATATTCCAATTGCTCTTGATAAGCTTCACCTAGAAAATTCCAACCATGTACATCATCAACATAACCATTATTGTCATCGTCTTTATTGTTGTTAGGAATTTCATTTTTATTGGTCCAAATAACACCCTCAAGATCTTCATGGTCAATATCAATTCCAGAGTCAATAACTGCGACAATTACTTTTGCGCCTTTTTTGTTTTTTATAAGTTCGTTATAAGCTTTTTCAACGCTTATTCCAGGTATTGTATCATTCACAAAATCTAAGTGTCCCCAGATTTTTTCTTCAGCTTCGGTTAATTCTGTATACTTTAAAGGAGTATTATCAATACCCGAAATAGGAGTGGTGACCAATCTTGAAGTACCACAACTGGTAATTATAAATGCAAATAAGAGGTATAAAAATAATTTTGGATTCATGAATCTCATAATAGGTTAAGATTTTTTAAAATAATTGTTCAGGTGTAAAAATTTCATTGAGTCTTACTCCTTTTTCTGTGTGCTTTACTGTTATTATAGGATTATGGGCATCATGCTCTAAAAATAAATAAAAATTTTGGTCTGCAGCAAGATTTAAAAAACGCTCTTTTTCATTCAACGTTAATAAAGGTCTTGTGTCATAACCCATTACAAAAGGAATAGGTAAATGACCAGCTGTTGGTAACAAATCTGCCATAAAACAAATGGTGTTGCCTTTATAACTAATCATTGGAATCATTTGCTTTTCGGTATGACCATTGGCAAAGAAAATATCAAAACCTAATTCAGATTGTTTCAATATATCCTCATCTGGAAGCGATGTAAATTTTAATTGACCACTTTCTTCCATTGGCAAAATGTTCTCTTTTAGAAATGATGCTTTCTCTCGCTTGTTTGGTTTTGTTGCCCATTTCCAATGATTTTCATTGCTCCAGAAAGTGGCGTTTTTAAAAGCTGGTTCGTAACCTGTTCTATTACTATTCCATTGTATACCACCTCCACAATGATCAAAATGTAAATGTGTCATAAAAACGTCTGTAATATCATTTGGATGGAATCCATAATTTGCTAATGATTTCTCAAGAGAATCATTTCCCCAAAGATAATAGTACCCAAAGAATTTATCATCTTGTTTGTTTCCCATTCCGGTATCAATTAAAATTAACCGATTTCCATCTTCAATAAGCAAACAGCGTGCTGCAATATCTATCATATTATTAGCATCAGCTGGATTTGTTCGATGCCAGAGAGATTTAGGAACAACACCAAACATGGCTCCACCATCTAGCTTGAAATTTCCGGCATTAATTGGGTATAGTTTCATAGTTCTGCAAAATAGTGAAATGTGCAGAATAACAATAAAAAGTTAAGAATATATTAAGAGATAACGCCTTTTAAACGCTTACCAAAATCAAAAAGTGTCTTTATTTCTTTTATACTTGCCAAACGTTCTTTACTAAAAATTAATAGCGCCTTACCGTTTGATTCTACATGATAGTAAGGATTACTTTCAAAAAAATGAGTTAAGCTATCATTAAAAAAAGCTGTAATTGCAGTTTCATTTTCGCCCAACAAATAAAAACGATTTGAAAAGTCAGTTTGATTTTTAATTATAATGTCTTTAAACCCTGCAAAGCCATAAACCTTCTGTAACAACCCTTCTTTATCTAATGTAAATTCAGGAATGCTTTTATTTAATTCTATATATAACATTGTTGAACGCACAACTTCTTTAGCAATAAACTCTCCCTCAGAAAACTCAATGTCAAACAATTTAATAGCATGTTGTTTGCTTGAAAGTTGGTTATAAATATGATTAATTTTTTTAGTTCTAAAGAAGATAAAATGATTTAAAAAATGAGTCTCCCTTAGCTTTACTAAGCTATAGTTTAGGTTATAATTATTTGCAAAATCTTCAATTGTAGTTTGTCTTTTGGTTAAACTACTTTTTATTAAGTTTGGTATTGGCAATAATCTTCTTGTTGCATAAGGGTGTTCAGATTCTGTATCATGCATATCTAAACCAACAACTTCAAAATGACCATCACGTTTTTTAAATAATTCTTGATAATTATTTAGGCTTTCCATGACCGTATGGTCCACAAACTGACAAAGCGAAAAATCAACAATTACATCTTGATTTTCAGGAATGGCTTCTAGTTTTTCTTTTAGTCTATAAAAATTTAAAAAACTACAAAAGTGTTTAACGCTTATATAATAATTTCCTCCATCATTTTCTTTAAACATTAGAACATTAGGCTTTAAAACATTTCGCGCAAATAATGAAATTCCTTTATTTAAAATAATATGGATAATTAAAGTCACAAAAACACCCGAAACAATTCCTGTAATTAAACCAATTTTCAAGGTTATAAAAAGGGTTGTAAAAAAAATAATTAGCTGTTCTTTTCCTATGTGAAATATTTTTTTAATTGTTTCTGGCGAGGCTAATTTATAACCTGTAAAAACAAGAATAGCCATTAATGCTGGTAATGGAATTCGTTTAAGCTCGGGACTAAAAACAACAATAAAAACAACTAAAAAAAGGGCGTGAAAAAAGTTTGACGATCTATTACTTCCTCCATTATTTACATTAACAGAACTCCTGGCAATTACTGTTACCACGTTGAGACCACCCAAAAACCCACTTCCTACAGTTGCCAGTCCCAATGCTTTTAGATCCTTGTTTACATTGGACCTTCTTTTTTCTGGGTCTAGCTTATCAACAGCTTTAATGCTAAGTAAAGATTCTATACTAGCTATAAGCGTTAAAGCAATAACACTTGTCCAAAAAGTAAGTGTTCCTGTTTTGCTGAAATCAATGATGGGTATTTCAGAAATTATAGTATTAATATCTGGAATTCCTGAAATCATATAATTAGGATCTATAGGGTTTGGTTGATGCGCTATTAATTCAAAATAATAGCTAAACCCAATAGATAAAATAACAATCCACATTGGCGCAGGAATTAGCTGTAGGTATTTGTTTCTAATTTTAGGATAAAACAGCATAATACATAAACTTAAAACTCCAATTATAGCAGCATAAATTAATCCTGTATTTGAATAATGAATGACGTCATTGATGGTGTAAGGGATTTCTAATAAGTAATCAATAGTATCTGCTTTAGTGATTTTATGAGCCAACATAATATGGAATTGTTTTCCAAGAATTATTAAACCAATAGCAGCGAGCATACCCTGTATTGCCGATGATGGAAAAAAGTCAGCCAATTTTCCTAAACGTAAAAAACCGAGAATAAGCATTAATATTCCAGAAAAAATAATTGCGGCATAAGCGCTTTCAATTCCTAGCGTTGTAATTGCAACTAAAAGCACTCCTACTAGACCATTTCCAGGCCCAGAAATCGTAACATAACTACCGCCTAAAAACGAAACAACTATACCACCAACTATCGCAGCTATAATGCCAGCAATTGGAGGCGCATCACTTGCCATAGCCAGCCCCAAACCCAAAGGCAACGCAATAAGGCTAACAACAAAACCCGAAAATATGTTTTTGGGAATTGTTTTAATAAACGCTAAAAAGCTATTTTTCTTAGGCCTCATTGAATAATCAGTACATCTGTTGGTAACTCAGTTAAAATATGCTCAATATCGTGAGGAAATAAGCGATCCCAAAAAGTCATTTTCGATGGTGCATTCATCACCAATAAGTCCGCACGAACTATTTGTGCATAATGTCCAATCGAATAACCTTGCTTTCCAAAAATAGGCTGTGATTTTATGGCAATGTTTTTAGTGTAATCCTCAGGTATTTTTTTAATTATTTCCTTTATTCTTGATGCTTCTCGAAGCCTAATTCGTTCTTTTAAAACATTAGCCTTTCTCATTGACTTATCATCATCAACTTTAACATTAATCTCATGTTGATTTATTTCTTCTACAATAGTAATTTTATCAGATTTTAGATGATGTGCCATAAAAAAGGCTGTATCTATTGTTTGTTTGGTTTTAGGGTCTTTTAATCCATTTACCACAATGTGCTGGCATTGAACGCGCTCTAAAGAAGGTTTAATTAAAAGTAAAAGCGAACATTCCGCACGCCTTGTAATTTTTCTGGCAATTGAGCCAACGTAATATTTTAAGAAATTTTCGCGTTGTAATGCCCCTAAAATCAACAAATCTATTTGTTTTTCTTTAGAAACAGATAATATTACATCAACTGGATTACCTAATTTAAAAACTATCTCAAAATTAAGCCCATCTTTGACAAAAGGCTCAATTATATCCTGAAATTGACGTTCTTTTTCAGATGTTTTTTCTCCTACATGAATTAAGACCAATTTAGACTGTAACATTAATGATAGCCGTGAAGCTTCATAAATATTAGCATTTAGATTAGGCGAAAAGGTAACACCAATCCCTATTTTTTTAAATGGGTTGATAGACAATGTTATTTTAAATCGATTATTGAATTTTGAAAGATAACATTTTTTTAAAACTTAAATTCGATATTTAATAATTCATGAAATATCGAAACAATAACAACAGTGTTTTTATTACTTCTTGTTTGTATAGGATTAATAATGATCGTAATGGGGATAAAAACAGGAGTTACTCTGCTCAATATTAACAGGAGCAGGATTTTTTTTATTTGCCGGTTATTTTGCCAGTTAAAAAAACAGCATTAATCATTCAACTTCAAAACCGCCATAAATGCTTCTTGAGGTATTTCAACATTCCCAACTTGACGCATACGTTTCTTTCCTTTTTTCTGCTTTTCAAGTAGTTTTCGTTTACGTGAAATATCACCTCCATAACACTTTGCTGTAACGTCTTTACGCAAAGCTTTTGTGGTTTCTCTAGCAATAATTTTTGCACCAATTGCTGCTTGGATAGGAATATCAAACTGCTGACGAGGGATTAACTCTTTTAATTTTTCCGTAATCTTCTTACCAATATTATGTGCATTATCAGCATGAATTAATGCTGAAAGCGCATCAATAGGTAGTGCATTTAGTAAAATATCAACACGAACTAATTTTGAAGTTCTCATACCAATAGGATGGTAATCAAAAGAAGCATACCCTTTTGAAACTGTTTTTAAACGATCGTAAAAATCGAAAACAATTTCAGCTAAAGGCATATCAAAACTAAGCTCAACACGTTCAGGTGTTAAATAGGTTTGATTGGTAATCATACCACGTTTTTCAATACATAAAGACATCACATTACCAACAAAATCTGCTTTGGTGATAATAGTTGCTTTAATAAATGGTTCTTCAACATGATCTAACGTAGAAGGATCTGGTAAATCAGTTGGATTGTTCACAACAATAGGTTCGCTAGGATTTTTTCTAGTAAAAGCATGATAGCTTACGTTAGGCACTGTTGTAATAACAGTCATATCAAACTCACGCTCTAACCGTTCTTGAATAATTTCCATGTGAAGCATCCCTAAGAAACCACAACGAAATCCAAAACCTAGAGCAGCTGAACTTTCAGGTGCAAATACTAATGACGCGTCATTAAGCTGCAGTTTTTCCATAGAAGTACGAAGCTCCTCATAATCCTCTGTGTCAACTGGATAAATCCCAGCAAAGACCATTGGCTTTACGTCTTCAAATCCTGAAACAGCATTTTTAGTTGGGTTTTTAGCATCTGTAATGGTGTCACCAACTTTTACTTCTTTTGCTTCTTTTATTCCAGTGATGACGTAACCAACATCACCAGCTTTTATCTCTTGCCTAGGAAATTGCTTAAGCTTTAAGGTTCCAACTTCGTCTGCAAAATAATTTTTGCCTGTCGCAATAAATTTTATGTTTTGTCCTTTTTTAATGGAACCATTTTTTACTCTAAAGTAAGTTTCAACGCCACGAAATGGGTTGTAAACCGAATCAAAAATTAAGGCTTGAAGTGGCTCATCGACATTACCTTCTGGATGCGGAATACGCTCTATAATGGCAATTAAAATTTCTTCTATTCCAATACCAGTTTTTGCACTTGCTGGAATAACATCTTCAGCCTTACAGCCTAATAAACTAACAATATCATCAGTTACTTCTTCAGGGTTTGCGCTAGGTAAATCTATTTTATTAAGTACAGGGATTATCTCTAAATCATTTTCTAAAGCCAAATATAAATTAGAAATTGTTTGTGCTTGTATGCTTTGTGCAGCATCAACAATTAGCAAAGCGCCTTCACAAGCTGCAATAGAACGTGATACTTCATATGAAAAATCCACATGACCAGGAGTATCAATTAAATTTAAGGTATAAACCTCTCCTTTATAAGTATATTCCATTTGAATGGCGTGCGATTTTATTGTAATGCCTCGCTCACGCTCCAAATCCATACTATCTAATAACTGATCTTGTTTTTCACGGTCTGTAACTGTGCCAGTAAACTCCAATAAGCGATCGGCCAAAGTACTTTTACCGTGGTCAATATGAGCAATAATGCAGAAATTTCTAATCTTTTTCATTGTGACTATATTAGGTATTTAATACCAAAGCGCAAAAGTACATAAAATTACTACATTTAAAAGAGATGAAAATACATAAACAAAGCACGAATAATAAATTACGGCAAATCCGTAATTATAACAACTTAATTTTTTTAAGTTTGTAGTATAAAAATATTTAATGGGATTAAGAAACTGCGTAATTATTGTTTGCTGTTTACTGACCTCTTTTTTTGGGAGGTCTCAAACGTATTCAGTTTCAGGGTCTATTAATCATATTGTAAGCGAAACCGTTGCTTTCGCGAATATTTTAGTTTTGAAAGCTAGCAATTAAATCACTGTTACAGGAACTTCTTCAGATGAATATGGTGAATATATTATCAATGATATTGCTAAAGGGAGCTACATTTTAAAAACAAGTTTTATAGGGTTTAAAGACAATTTTAAATCGATTGAGGTTAATGATAACAGTAGTAACATTAATATTGTTTTAGAAGAATCTATTGAAGCATTAAACGAGGTGTAACTTTTTTTTGAAAAACCAACATTAAAACGTGAAGCTTGAGTTTATTACAAACCCATCAGCAAAATATGATGCAGATAGTTGAGTTGTTCTTAATATTGTCATGTCTAAAAATCTTATAACTGGTTATAATGGAAGTGTGTTTAGCAATTAAACGCAAGGTGTCTTTCCAAAATATAGCTTTGGAACTTCTCATTATTTAAAAGGCAATAAAACAAATTTGTTTTTTAATTACAGTTATAATAGCAGAAAGGATAATAGAGTAGATGTAGAGAACATTTTTTATCCAGACGAAGAATGGAATACTGTTTTAAATAAGAACACATGGTCTGAAACACATAACGCGAGTTTTAATTTTGATTATAATTTGAACAAAAAAAGCAATTTCAGCAAAAGCCCAATTATTAACGTATTTCAAGAGACGATAGGCATAATATTGGTGTTGATTTAGATTATAGATACCAATTAAGTGAATCCTCTAAACTGTCGTTTAATTCGCATTATACAAATTATGATTATCAGAGAAAACAAGAAGTAAACAGCCGTTATTTTAATACTTCTATTATTGTATACGAAACAGCATCTAATGTAAACGCTAGCCAAGACACCAATATCTTTACATCTCAGCTTGATTATGCGTTAACAATAAGTGATAAAGCATCATTGAGTTCAGGAATTAAGTTTTCAAATGTAAAAACTGAAAGTGGTATTTTTCAGAATGATATAATTGACGGAGAAGAAGTGCCAAATGAGGGTAACACTAACATTTTAGATTATGATGAAGATGTATATGCAGCATTTTTAGACTATAGTTATAGGGGAGAAAATTCTCCTTTAATACAGGCTTAAGAGCAGAGCAAACTAATATTTTAGGGTTATCATTAAACAATATAACTAGCAAACAGCATTACTTAGAATTTTTCCCTACAGCTAATTTAAGCTTGCAAGTTTCTGAGAAAGTCAATAGCTACATTAATTATAAACGCAGTATTGAAAGACCTGATTACAGTTATTTAAATCCCTTTGTATATTACTTAAATGACAATACAATTGTAACGGGAAATCCAAATTTAAAACCAGTATTTACCGATAAGTATTTAATAGGAACAACTATTAACAACAAGTTCACATTTGAGGTGTATTACAGAAAGGCTAAAAACAATATTTTCGAAATTCCTTTACAAGATAATTCTAATAATATTTTAATATACAGCCTTTAAATATTGATAGTATTGAAGAAATCGGCTTTGATTTTGAGGCGTATTTCAATATTACGGATAAATGGTCGTTTTATTTAGGCACATCAACTTTCAATTATAAAGATAAAGGCACAATTTCTGGAAGTTCAGTACAACGTGATAAATGGGCTAATTATTCTATTTTGAGTAATGATTTATCCTTTTTAAAAGAAAATAGTTTAACAGTATCATTGACTATTGTTTCTGTTGGTGAAAATGTGCAAGGCTTGCAAACTGCCCATACACGTTGGGACACATATTTTTCTATGGCAAAGACATTGTTTAAAAACAAGGGCTCAATATCATTGTAAGTGAGTGACTTTTTCAACAAACAAGACTATTCAAGGACTATTAGTTTTCTAGATCAAAGCAGTAAAATATCAAACGACCTCGACACTCGTTATATAAGTCTTGGGTTCAGGTATAAATTTGGAAACACAAAACTGTCTACAAATCAGCGCTCAACCTCCAAAGATGAACTTGATAGGTTAAATGAAAAGCATTAAACTAGTCTTGCCACTCTGCTATAAACAAGTTGGTATCACGACCACCTCCATTATTTCTGTTTGAAGAGAAAATCAAAGATTTCCCATCATTTGAAAACACAGGAAAGGCATCAAAAGTTTCGCCATGAGTTACGCGCTCTAAATTTTTACCATCTAAATCAATAAGGTATAAGTTAAAAGGGAAACCCCGTTCAGATTCAAAATTTGAAGAGAACAATATTTTATTTCCGCTTGGATGAAAAAACGGACTCCAATTAGCGTTTCCTAGGCTAGTCAATTGACGTAAATCTGATCCATCAGCATTACAAATGTATAACTCCATTTCAGTTGGTTGTACCAAACCTTCAGCCAATAAATCTTTATATTCCTTTATTTCTGCTTCTGTTTTTGGTCTAGAAGAACGGAAAATAAGTTTTGTTCCATCAGGAGAAAAGAAAGCTCCACCATCATAACCAAGCTCATTAGTAACTTGCTTAACATCACTACCATCTATATTCATTGTAAACAATTCCAAATCACCAGTTCGCATCGAAGTAAACACTATACGATCACCTTTTGGAGACACTGTTGCTTCAGCATCATAACCAAGTTCTGTTGTTAATTGGGCAGTGATATTTCCCTCTAAGTCAGATACAAAAATATCATAGCTTTCATAAATTGGCCATACATATTTTCCTTCGCGACGTAAAGGAGCATCAGGACATTCTTCTCCACCTAAATGTGTAGAACCATATACAAAGTGTTTATTGTCTGGCAAAAAGTAGGCACATGTTGTTCTTCCTAAACCAGTACTCACCATTGGTGGAACGCTAGCATCAAAAACGTCATCGCGATTCATTAAAAACATTTGATCACACTCAACATTCCACTCAGTATTATTTGATTGAAAAATGATTTGCTTATCGTCAAAACTCCAATATGCCTCTGCATTATCACCACCAAAAGTGATTTGTTTTATGGATTTAAAATGAACTTCCTCAGGATAAATTAATGAATCTACCGATTTTGTAGCATCAGAATCTGTATTTCCCTTCTTTTCAGATTTACACGAAACTATTGTTAAAACTGTAAGTGTTAAAATCGTAATGGTTTTATTCATAATTGTTTATATAAATGGCAATTAATACCTAATTTTGCGCAAAAATAAGATTTATATAATGAAAAATATATCGTTACTAGTTCTTTTTTTGTCGCTAATAGGGTGTAAACAAGAATATAAGCCAGAGAATAAAATTAAAGAGGATGTTGCTATTTTAGCAGATGATAAGTTTGAAGGTCGCCAAACAGGAACAGAAGGAGAAAAAGCCGCAGCAAGCTATCTTGTAAAACGATTTGAAGAGTTAGGCTTGCAGCCAAAAGGAACAGAAGGCTATTTACAAGCGTTTAATTTTAAACCAAAAACCAATCCACACGATGAAGTTAAATTCACTTCTGTAGCAGAAGACAGCACAGTTATTGGCACAAACGTTATTGGTTTTATTGATAACAAAGCAGATCAAACCATTGTAATTGGAGCACATTATGACCATTTGGGATATGGAGGAGAGGGCTCTTTATTTAGAGAAGAAGAAAAAGCAATTCATAATGGAGCAGATGATAATGCGAGTGGTGTTGCGCTAATGTTAAATTTAGCAAGCAAATTAAAAAACACAAACACAAACACAAGTAATAACTATTTATTTTTGGCATTTTCAGGCGAAGAAATGGGATTGTTAGGGTCTAATTATTTTGTAAAGAATGCTACTATTCCTAAAGAAAAAATCAACTATATGATTAATATGGACATGGTTGGTAGAATGAAAGTTGATAGTACTTTAGCTGTTTACGGAACAGGAACTTCTCCAATGTTTAAGCAAACGTTAACTGCAAACAACAATTCGTTTAAATTAATTGAAAATGAATCTGGAGTTGGGCCATCTGACCACACGTCTTTTTATTTAGGAGATATACCTGTACTGCATTTTTTTACAGGACAGCATGAAGATTATCACAAACCAGGGGATGATTCTGAAAAGTTGAATTATGACGGAATGAACCTAATCTCCAATTATATCTTTGAGGTTATTACAGATTTGGATAATAATGGAAAATTGTCTTTTAGAAAAACTAAAAATGAAAGTGAAGAAACACCAAGATTTAAAGTTGGGTTAGGGGTTGTGCCAGATTACTTATATGATGGAGAAGGTATGAGAATTGATGGTGTTAGTGAAGATAAACCTGCACAAAGAGCGGGATTGCTAAAAGGCGATGTCGTAGTGAAATTAGGAGATAGCTCAGTTGTTGATATGATGAGCTACATGAGAGCGCTTTCTGTTTTTGATGTAGGAAACAAAACTAAAGTGAAAGTGCTTCGCGATGGGAAAGAAGTAGAGACTGAGATAGAATTTTAACTTTAGATATAGAAACTTAATTTGGTTAAAATAGGCAACATAGAATTACCAGATTTTCCATTGCTTTTAGCACCAATGGAAGATGTTAGCGACCCGCCTTTTCGTGCATTATGCAAAGAACAAGGAGCAGATGTTGTATATACTGAATTTGTATCTAGTGAAGGCTTAATCAGAAACGCTGCAAAAAGCGTTATGAAATTGGATATTTACGAAAAGGAACGTCCTGTTGGTATTCAAATCTTTGGAGCTAATCTTGAAAGTATGCTCCAAACGATAGATATTGTTGAAAAATCCAATCCAGATATTATCGATATTAATTTTGGCTGTCCTGTTAAAAAAGTAGTGAGTAAAGGTGCAGGAGCAGGAATCTTGAAAGATATATGTTTAATGGAGAAGCTTACCGCTGAAATGGTTAAACGCACTAATCTTCCAATAACTGTAAAAACACGCTTAGGTTGGGATCACGATTCTATAAAAATCGTTGAGGTTGCTGAAAGACTTCAGGATGTAGGCTGTAAAGCCATTGCTATTCATGGCAGAACAAGAGCGCAAATGTATAAAGGTGAAGCTGATTGGAAACCAATTGCAGCAGTAAAAAATAATCCAAGAATGCATATTCCTGTCTTTGGGAATGGTGATATTGATTCTCCTGAAAAAGCCATGTTAATGAGAGATAGCTTTGGACTGGATGGAGCAATGATTGGAAGAGCCTCCATTGGAAACCCTTGGTTTTTTAAGCAAGTAAAACACTTTTTCAACACAGGAGAACACTTAGATCCAATTAGTTTAGAAGAACGCGTAGATGCAGCTAGAAGACATTTACAAATGGCAATAGACTGGAAAGGAGAAACACTAGGAGTATTTGAAACTAGAAGGCATTACACCAATTATTTTAAAGGCATTCCACATTTTAAGGAGTACAGAATGAAAATGGTTACAAGCGATGACTCAAAGGATGTATTTGCAGCTTTTGATGAAGTTTTAGAAAATTTTGCTGGTCACCAGTTTGTAGAATAATTTACCAACTTGCAAAAATATTACTTAGCTAATAACAGTTTTGAAATTCTTGTTGAGGCAATTTTTGAAGCCAAAAGCCCTAGCGTTGTAATCGTTAAAAACACCAACAAAATATCTGTTAATTTTAAGGAAACAGGATAAGATAAAGAGGCTGTAATCATTACAAATCCGAAAGCTTTTTGAATTATAATCAATAAAATAGCTAAAAGTATACCGCCGAAACCACCTAAAACGGTCATTAAGCCTCCATGTAAAAAGAATATACGGCGTATTTCTTTTACTGTGATTCCTAAATTAAACAAGGTTTTTAAATCTTTCTTTTTATCTAAAATCATCATGATGATAGATCCAACCACATTAAAAAGCGCAATAATAAGTACCAATGTAAAAATTAAATAGACAGCTAAATTTTCTGTGTTCAACATTTTATGCAAAGCATCATTGAGCTGTTCCTTGTTTTTTATTTCAAAAGAAGTTCCAAAAACAGATTGCAATGCACCAGTTACAGATTCAACATCATTAATGTCGGTTAATTTAACTTCTAATGAACTAATTGTGTTTTCGTTATAATTCAATAATTCTTGCACAAACCCAATACTTCCATAAACCACAGAATTATCTAACTGTTCATTTATTTCAAAAATGCCAATATTGGTTGTAGCAATAACATTGAAAGCATCTTTTTCTGAAGTAATCTGCCCTTTTCCAGGTTTTGGTGTGAAAATTTTCAGGACTTTGCCATAATCCATAACACCAAAAGATAAATTACTTGCAATTCCCCAACCTGCCACAATTTGATTGGATTCAGGAGTAAACCAAGATCCCAACGATACAATAGCGTTTATAGTAGATTTAGGATAATTTTCGTCTACACCTTTGAGTGTCACAATTTGACGTTTACTATCCGAAACTAAAACGGCTCGCTCTTCAATAATTTTTGAGTAGGAGGCAATACCTTTAAGTTCATTTAATTTTGAAATGGTTTCAGGATTCAGCTCAAACGATTTTCCTTCAGTCGGAATTACTTTTAAATCTGGATCAATAAATGAAGAAAACTGTAAGCTATAGTCTTTTAATCCAGCAAAACCAGACAATACAATTAACAATGCTGCAGAACCTATAATGACGCCAATGGCCGCAATAATAGTGATGAAGTTAATAGCATTGTTGCTGCTTTTTGTAAACAAATAACGTTTTGCTATATATAAAGTGAAATTCACTTATTTCTTTTTTCGTTTGTCTAACAAATCAGGATTGTTAAGTGGATCATCCAATCCTTTTAATGAACGCTCAATTTGGTCAATATATTCTAAAGAATCATCAACAAAAAACTGTAATTCTGGCATGCGCCGTAACTGATGTCTTGTTCTTTGCGCTAATTCGTGCTTTATTTTTGAAGCGTTTGATTTTATCCCAACAATCAATTCTTCTCTTTTATCTGTTGGAAAAACACTTAAATATACTTTTGCGATCGAGAGGTCAACAGTTACATTAACTTTTGTTACAGATATTATAACACCCAGTCTACCAGAACTTGCTGCACTTTGCAGCACATCAACTAAATCACCTTGTAAAACTGAAGCTATTTTTTTTTGCCTATTACTTTCCATGCCACAAAAATAGTACATTTTGCTTGGTATTCTTTAAAACGTAATGGTTTTAAACTAAATTTGTAGCATGATTAACAAAATAGAACATATTGGTATTGCTGTAAAAAGCTTAAAAGATTCCAACAAACTGTTTGAATCTTTATTTGGTAAAGCGAATTACAAAATAGAAAGTGTTGAAAGCGAAAGTGTTAACACTTCTTTTTTTAAACTAGGTGATAATAAAATAGAACTCTTGGAAGCAACAAATGAAGATGGTCCGATAGCTAAATTTATTGCAAAGAAAGGCGAAGGGATTCATCATATAGCGTTTGATGTTGATGATATTGAAGCGGAAATAAAACGACTTAAAAGCGAAGGTTTTCAAGTACTTAATGACAAACCCAAAAAAGGGGCAGATAATAAATTAGTAGTTTTTTTGCATCCAAAATCGACTAATGGTGTATTGATTGAACTTTGTCAAGAGATTAAATAATTAAGATCCTGTTATAAAAACGAGATTAGATCATCAATTTAATTTTCGCACATTGCATTGCAATGCTATAAATTAGAGTTTCACTAATTTTCTTGCGGAGAAGTAAAATAAGTATTAATATTGCAGCCTATTTCGGTCCCATAGCTCAGCTGGTTAGAGCATCTGACTCATAATCAGAGGGTCCTTGGTTCGAGCCCAAGTGGGACCACTTTTATTGAAATCCAGCTTAATTATTTAAGTTGGATTTTTTTGTTTATAACATGTTATGACTGCATTTACTGCACTAACTGCACACACCAACAAAAAGTCAACTTGTCAACTTTATTTGAAGAAAAAGGGACCCACTGGGTGGCCCACTTTTATTTTCGAGGGACCCACTTTATAATTATCTGAATTGTATGCCAATTGTTTAACTTAAAACCAATTGGTAATGAAAACAAAAAAACTATCAATCTTGTTTGTTATAAAACAAAGCAAACAAAACAAAAGAGGCTTATGCCCTATTAATTTTAGAATCACTTATAACAAGAAGCGAAAAGAATTTTCAACAGGACAATTTGTAAACCCTAAACATTGGAATTCAAAAGTCCAAAGAGTTTTATCAAAAGATGTAAACTATAATTACATTAATGGTCAACTATCTTTAATTGCTCAAAAACTTAATAACACCTTTCTGAAACTTCAATTACAGCAGGATGAATTTAATGTGGGAGATATCTCGAACTTATACTTTGGTTGGGGAAGAATGAAAGAAGACACTCTTGTTAGTTACTATAATAAATATCTAGCTAAAATAAGCAAACTCATAGGAAAAGACATTAAAGAGCCTACCTATAAGAAGTTTGAATATGTCAAAGGGTTTTTAGAATCTTTTGTTCAATTTAAGTTCAAGACTAAAGACATTGCATTAAAGAGATTAGAACTTCTTTTCTTAGATGATTTAGAGTACTATTTAAAGACGGAAAGAAACCTTGGACAAGCTACTATAAATAAGATAATTCAACGCCTTAGAAGGCCTGTTAAAGAAGCTGTGTCAGAAGGTTATTTAGATAAGGATCCGTTCATGTTATATAAGGCAAAAACAATTAAGACTAGAGTGGTGTTTTTATCACCAGAAGAACTTCAAATCTTTGAAAAAGCAACATTCACGCAACCTAAGTTGCAGCTTGTAAAAGACTTATTTATTTTCTGTTGTTATACAGGTTTAGCTTATAATGAATTATCTAGATTAGAGCATAAGCACATACAAAAAGGCTTTGATGACATGTTGTGGATTAGTATGAAAAGAGAGAAAACTTCAAAAGATTTTTCTATTCCCTTACTACCCCAGGCAGAAGTTTTAATCGATAAGCATCAATCAAAAGGGTCTTTAATATTTCCTAAGATTAGTAACCAAAAGTATAATTCTTACCTAAAAGAAATTGGGGCCATCATAGGGGTAGAAAAGAAGCTAACCACTCACATAGCTAGAAAAACTTTTGCCAGTACAGTATTGCTTTATAATGATGTACCAATGGAGATTGTTAGTGAATTGTTGGGACATTCAAGTATGAAAATTACACAAGATAGCTATGGTAAGATAGTGCAGAAGAAGATTAGTTTAGAGATGGTTAGACTCAGAAAACAAACAAAAAAGGACATATTTAACTAAAACTTCATTAACACTTTCGTAAAAATAAACGCACTTTATCGATTTTACTTATAAAATATTTAATGAAAGATTATTTTTATTAAATAATATTCAACAAACAGTCTAATTCTTTAAAATTTTGATTTGACTAACCCCTAATAATGAAGGGTAGTACGAAATCAATTTTATAAAAACTAAAGCTGCCTAAAATCTTTATTAGCTATGTTTTGTTTTTTTAGGCAAGGCTGATCTGTCTTCTAAAAGTAATTTGCTTTTTTGGTTGGCAATGGTATCGCTTTCTAATTGGAAACTAAATTTGATGTATGCTTCACGTCTGGTGGAGATAAACAAATCTCGGTCTTTTTGTATCTCTGCTTTAATGGCTATTTGAGAATCATTTAGAACATCTTTCGAAAATTCCTCAATAGTAAGTAAATATAATTCAATTAAAAGGGGAAGTGCACAAACACCTTTTCGGGTAGCAATGAATCTAGCGCTTTTTTTAGTTCCTTTTAAATTTAATTTAGAAATAAAGCCATTTTCTATTAGGTAAACCAATCGATTCGTTAAAATATTGCTTGCTATTTTTTCTTTAGAATTTAAAAATTCTTTAAACGTAGATTTTTTATGCAATAGCATATCTCTCAAAATTAGCAACGACCATTTATCTCCAAGTAAGTCTAATGAAGTTGCTATGGTGCAGGTAGATCTAAAATTTGTATTTGGCATAATATTATTTGATTGGGTATTACAAAAATAATTAAAAAATTGTAATACTGCTTAAATAGAAATATTTAAATATTAATTGTACATTAAAAGTAATTACCTATTTTAGCATTAACTAACACTAATTTAACTAACAATTAATTATGAAAAAATTATTATTAATTACAGTAATATCCGCGTCTTTAATGTTTTGTCAATCTCCTAAAGAGAAAGCTTCTGAAAATTCTAACGAAACAACAGTTATTGGATATGAATTTAATGAAGCAGGTGAAAAACTAAATTTAATAGGTGGGGATGTTCTCATTACTGATATTTACCTAAGATATATTCAAGCTCATAACGATAAAAATGTGAGTAAAATATATGAGATGGATACGGAAGATATAATCATTAAAGCTTCAAACGGAGCCGTATTTAATGGCCGTGATTCTCATAAGGAGCAGTTAGAGGCATGGTTTGCATCAAGTGATCCAATTTGGAGCGTAAAATGGATGGTTGCAAATACGCTTCAGGGTAAAGATGGAGAGAACGAAAGTTGGTTAACTACAGGAGTTGATAAGGTTGAAATGGTAGCTGGGAATAGTGTTAAAAAACACCATGTTTTGGACGTTCATTTTGTTGATGGAAAAGTCAAAGAATTAAATGTTTATGATAGAGCAACCGAACAGGAGTAATTGAATTGTGAAAACCTGCCTTTGCTTAGAATTTATGATAATAACAAAAACAAACTAAAATGGAAGCATCAAGTAAAAATATTATTAAAGTAAGAGTGCACGATGGTATTGTAGGAATCTTAAATATCAGCTCTATATTGTTGGCAAGCCAATTTGGATTAGACTGGATTTATGTAGCTGTCGTAGTTGCCATCTTACAAATTGCAAGTCCTTTTACCAAGTTTTGTCCTGTATATACAATATTAAATAAATTAATGCCAAATACAGAGCCAATTCAAAATGGAAAATAAAATTTTAATAATTATACTAACTTAAAAACAAACTAAAATGAAAAAAGCAGTATTAATATTATTTATTTGTGCTACAGCTATAGCAAATGCACAGTGGATTGATAATATGTCTTGTAACAAAAACGCAAAACTTATTGCGAATCAGGCAATAGAATATGCAGTAAATCTTGAGTATATGTCCGCATTTGGTGCTGCAAATTCAGCACTGCTATTAGATGAAAATTGTGGTTGTGCAAAACTAGTTTTAGCTTACATAAGCAGTCCTAATGCAGAGTGGGGTAGCAGAGCAAAAAAACTCAAAGAAATTAATATTTCTAAATTAACGTCAGAAGAAAAAGCATGGTATGATATTATGGCGGCCTCTAATGACGAAAAGATGACTGTACAAGCAACGCTTCAAAATCAATTTCCAAATAGTCCTTTGATTCATTATTTGGCAACCACCCCAAAAGACATTGCTACTTTTAAAGTTTTTGCTGATAAATTTCCAAAACAAGCATCTTCTGCATATAATATGATTTCTTATGGATATATGAATGGAGCCTTCGGAGAAAAAAACGCAGCTGAAGCCATGAAATATGTTAAAATGTCTCAGGAAATGCACGATGGCCCAAATGCATATGATTCTATGGGGGAACATTACGCTTCATTAGGGGATTATGAAAATGCATTAAATATCCAATTGAAAGCAGTTGATTATGGTGTTTTTGCATCTCCATATGGTGTAAATGCTAAATTATATTTGGCCAAAAACTCAAAGGAAGAGATTAGTAAAATATTAATTGAAAATCAAAATTCAATGCAGGATGCTATTTTAAAAGGAGATTATGAATCTTACAAAAAATTTGAACATCCTGAAATTATTTATACTACGGGAGATTCTAATTTAAGCCCTTTTTACGTTTATACAAAAGAAAATGTAATTAAGAAAACCCAAATCACTTGGGATTCGTTTGAATTATCAAACATGAAAGCATATTTTTCTCCAGACATGAAAACCGCAGTACTTAACTTTGAAGCTGACGGGGCATATACAATGATAAATAGTGGAACAACTATTCCATATGCAACGAGAGGTTCTTCAACGTGGGTAAATACTGATGATGGCTGGAAAGTATTACATACATCATATGCTCCCAGAAAAGGAAAAATTGGGATACCTGGAATAGACTAACAATTCTATATATTTTGTAAAATTGACAAACAAAAGTGGAGACCAGAAACTACTCTAAAAAACGGGGCGAGACCGAAAAGCCAAACGAGTAGGACAAAAATGTAAGTCGTCAGCAAAAAGTGGACTGATTTAGACAATTTCATAGAGAGTGTTT
>CALGIH010000282.1 GCA_937916035.1 uncultured Lacinutrix sp. | reverse complement strand
TCAGTATGCACAAATTTTTTCAGAAACAGGAATTTTCGGATTGTCATTGTTAGTTTTAATTTTGCTTATAAACTTTATGAAAGCATTAAAATTGAAATCCTTTCTCTTTCTATCTTTCGCAATTACAATACCAATACTATTTTTTAGTGAATCTTTTCTCTGGGTGCATAGAGGAATTATATTTTTCATATTGCTCTATTGTCTTTTTAACAGGACCGCTTTCGAAAATTTAAATTCTAAAGCCAATAAACTTTAATTTGATTAACATATTCTAATTACTTTCCTATTTTTGTTACAAATTATTTTAAATGAAAATATCAGTAATAGGCACAGGTTATGTAGGTTTGGTAACAGGAACATATTTAGAAAAAATAGGTAACGACGTATTATGTATAGACATAGACGAAGCTAAAGTGAAAAATAAAGATTAGTTTTAAAAAAACAACTTGTAGATGAAAATAAAAAATATTTGCTGTATTGGAGCAGGTTATGTTGGTGGGCCAACCATGGCAGTCATAGCACAAAAATGTCCACATATAAACGTCACCGTCGTAGATATCAATTCAGAGAGAATTGCTGCTTGGAATGATGAGGACTTAAGTAAATTACCAGTTTTCGAGCCAGGATTAGACACTATTGTTAAAGAGGCTAGAGGGCGTAACTTATTTTTTTCAACCGAAGTTGAAAAAGCTATTAATGAAGCTGAAATTATATTTATTTCAGTAAATACGCCTACCAAAACTTATGGTAAAGGAAAGGGCATGGCAGCAGACTTGAAGTATATTGAGTTATGCGCACGACAAATAGCAAGAGTATCAAAAGAAGATAAAATAGTAGTTGAGAAGTCTACATTACCAGTTAGAACAGCCTCAGCTATAAAAAGTATTTTAGACAATACTGGTAATGATGTAAGGTTTCAAGTTTTATCAAATCCTGAATTTTTAGCTGAAGGAACAGCAGTTTCAGATTTGCTTAATCCAGATCGTGTGCTTATAGGTGGAGACACTTCACCTGAAGGAGTTAAAGCTGTTAATGCCTTAGTTGAGATATATGAAAACTGGGTACCTAAAACCCTTATACTAACCACTAACGTTTGGTCTTCTGAATTATCAAAGCTTACAGCAAATGCCTTTTTAGCTCAACGAGTATCATCAATTAATGCAATATCTGAAATTTGTGAAAAAACTGGAGCAGATGTAAATGAGGTAGCCAAAGCAATTGGCATGGATAGTAGAATAGGTTCAAAATTTTTAAAAGCTTCGGTTGGTTATGGTGGGTCTTGTTTTCAAAAGGACATTCTCAACTTAGTCTATATAGCTAAAAGCTATGGTTTGGAAGAAGTGGCAAATTATTGGGAGCAAGTAGTCATTATGAACGAACATCAAAAACAACGCTTTTCTGATAATATAGTTCAAACTTTGTATAATACTGTTTCCGGAAAAAAAATCGCATTTTTAGGCTGGGCTTTTAAAAAGGACACTAATGATACTCGCGAATCGGCAGCTATTAAAGTGGCGGATAATTTATTAAATGAACAAGCGGAAATTGTAGTTTATGATCCTAAAGTTTCTCAAGAGCGTATTTATGCCGATTTAGACTATTTAAATTCTCGTACTTCCGAAGAAAATAGGGCCTTATTAAAGGTTTTAAGCGATCCATACGAAGCTTGTAAAGATTCTCATGCCATTGCCATTTTAACGGAATGGGATGCATTTAAAACCTATGACTGGAAACGTATTTATAATAACATGCAAAAACCAGCCTTTATTTTTGATGGGAGAGGAATTTTAGATATTAAAGTTATGGAAAACATCGGTTTTGTATGTTATAAAATAGGGAGTGGTGATTAAAACATAAGAATAGAGAAAGAAGGATTTTATCATGGCTTTATAAAACCTGAGTTCGATATAAATATATTGAGGTCAGGAGCTAAGCACATACAAATCT
Source organism: uncultured Lacinutrix sp. (assembly GCA_937916035.1). GTDB lineage: Bacteria > Bacteroidota > Bacteroidia > Flavobacteriales > Flavobacteriaceae > CAJQLB01. The sequence goes on along the minus strand of CALGIH010000282.1, from coordinate 795 downwards.
AAAGTTATAACTCACTGTACATTAGATGTAATAAAAAAATTATTTGTCTGTTCGAGCGCAGTCGAGAACTTTATAGTATTTAAATTAGGTCTCGACTGCGCTCGACCTGACATCAATAGCTGCATTAGTGAATTTATAATAGGAAACTACCTACTGACCTCAATAAATATAACTATTAATATTTACAGAATTACCTGTTTTTAAGTGATTTGTCATTTCGACAGAGTGAAGAATGAACGACGAGAAACCTTTAGGTTCAGCGAAGCTAAATCTTATGATTATGAGATTCCTCCTCATGCTTCGTTCGGAATGACAATAACACACTTTATTTTAGTCTTAATTTATCTAACAATCAATTTTTTAAATAAATTGGTTAAATCGAACTCAGCTTTTTGGGAAGATAAAAAATAAATATATACAATTTAGGAATTCAATTCCTAAATTGTATATATTTGTATGATGATATTACGAGAGGCTCAAAAAACACTCATCAATCTTTCCAAACAGTTCAAAGCAATTGCAGTAATTGGTCCAAGGCAATCTGGGAAAACCACACTGGTAAGAGCCGTGTTTGCAGACAAAGCGTATGTTAATTTAGAAAATCCAGATACAAGACGATTTCTAAAAGAAGACCCAAGGGGATTTTTAAATCAATATTCAGGAAAAGGAGCCATTTTTGACGAAGCGCAACGAGTTCCTGAATTGTTTTCTTATTTACAACAAATATTAGATGAAACTAAAAAAATGGGTCAATACATTTTAACAGGATCTAATAATTTTTTATTACAACAAAAT
>CALGIH010000281.1 GCA_937916035.1 uncultured Lacinutrix sp. | reverse complement strand
ACTTGCTATTTGTGTTTACATTAATTAAATTAGGCTGAGAGAACAACCAACCAACTAACAAGATTTTATTATGTGCAAAAATCGCCTTGCCTTCGCATTACTAGTCATTATTTATTTTTTCCCAACATCAAATACTTTTGCTCAAACAGAAAACACAGAAGCCTTAAATAAGGCAGTTTCTGGTCTTAAACTACGCGGTATTGGTCCAGCAGTTATGGGAGGGCGTATTGCTGATATTACAGTGAGTCCTACTGATAAAAGCACGTGGTATGTTGCTGTTGGTTCTGGAGGCTTATGGAAAACTACAAACAGAGGTACGTCTTGGGAACCTATATTTGATAGTCAAAAATCATATTCTATTGGAACAGTAACCATTGATCTAAACAATTCTGAAGTTGTTTGGGTTGGTACTGGAGAAAATGTAAGTGGACGCCACGTTGCTTGGGGAGATGGCGTTTATAAAAGTGTAGATGGTGGTAAGACGTGGAAACAAATGGGTCTTGAAAAATCAGAACACATTGGAAAAATTTTGGTAGATCCAAGAAATAGCGATGTCGTATTTGTTGCTGCTGAAGGACCACTTTGGTCTGCTGGTGGTGAACGTGGAGTGTACAAAACAGATGATGGTGGAAAAACATGGCAATTAGTTCTTGAAATTGACGAAAATACTGGTGTCACTGATATAGAATTTGATCCATCAAATCCAGACATAATTTATGCAGCTGCTTATCAACGAAGAAGACATACTTGGTCTTTATTAGCTGGTGGGCCAAAATCTGGTATTTACAAATCGGTTGATAATGGTGTTTCTTGGAATCAAGTAAAAACAGGATTGCCGAATGGAGATATTGGTAAAATTGGGCTTGCAGTTACTCCAGCAAATTCTGAATTGGTCTATGCAACCATTGAAGCAAATGACAAAGATAAGGGCTTTTATAGATCACTGAATAAAGGAGAAAGCTGGGAAAAACAAAATAGTTATATATCTGGCGGAACAGGAGCACATTACTATCAAGAAATAGAAGCATCACCTGAAAATCCAGATCTTGTTTACCAAATGGACGTTTTCAATCATGTAACTCGTGATGGAGGAAAGAGTTTTAATTATCTTGGAACAGGACGTGAAAAACACAGTGATAATCATGCACTTTGGATTGATCCAGATGATGGCAAGCATTTAATAGGAGGAACAGATGGTGGCTTGTATGAGACCTATGATGAAGGCACAACATGGCGACATTTCTCTAATTTACCAATTTCTCAATTTTACAAACTTGGACTTGATAATTCTGAGCCGTTTTATAACATTGTTGGAGGAGCACAAGATTTAGGAAGCTTAATTGGACCTTCACGAACTATGAACATTGAAGGTGTTCGCAATCAAGATTGGTATGTACCGCTTGGTGCAGATGGTTATGATTCTGTATTTGATCCTGAAGATTCCAATATTGCATATATTGAAATTCAAGAAGGCACCTTGCATCGTCTTGATAGACGTAGTGAAGAGGTCATCAATATTCAACCACAACCTGAACCAAATGATCCACCAGAACGCTGGAATTGGGACAGTCCTATTCAAGTTAGTCCACACAATCATAAACGTATTTATTTTGGATCACAACGTGTTTGGAAAAGTGATAATCAAGGAAATTCATGGATACCTATTAGTGAAGATTTAACGACTAATACGAATCGTTACGAATTGGAAACAATGGATAAACGAGTTTGGAGTGTTGATGCTCTTTATGACACTGGAGCGATGTCAAAATACGCAACATTGACGTCCATCTCAGAATCTCCAAAGGTTGAAGGATTATTGTATACAGGCTCCGATGATGGACTTATTCATGTGAGTGAAGATGGTGGTCAAAATTGGAGAAATAGTATACTTCCAAAAGTTCCTGCTCGTTCATTCATTAACGATATTGAAGCTTCAAACCACAATTCTAATACTATTTTTGCTAGTGCTGATGCTCATAAATTGGGTGACTATAGCACCTATCTTTTTATGAGTAATGATCGTGGTCGTAATTGGAAATCTATTGCTGGAGATTTGCCAAGAAATACCATTGTTTGGGTTTTAAAACAGGATCATGTAGATGAAAACTTATTATTTATTGGTACAGAGTATGGCATTTATTTTTCACCAAATAAAGGTGTTAATTGGATTAAACTAGGTGCTGGAGTTCCTACCATTGCGTTTCGTGATTTAGAATTACATCCAAGAGATAATGATTTAGTTGGAGCAACTTTTGGTCGTGGATTCTATGTGCTAGATGATTATTCTCCGTTGCGAACTATTAGTAGTGCCATAAAAAATAAAACAAATACACTGTTTTCAGTTAGAGATGCTTGGTGGTATGTTCCTAGCGTTCCAATGCAAGCTAAAGGCATGCCTAGTCAAGGAACTTCAAGTTTCGTTAGTGATAATCCGCCTTTTGGTGCTGTGTTTACCTATTATCTAAATGATTTACCTGAAACTTCAAAAGAAAAACGTAAGAATTCTGAAAAGGCCTTAGGAGAAAAAAATACCAGCATTCCTTTTCCAGGATGGGAACGATTGTTTCAAGAATCCAATGAGGATGAGCCACAAGTATTACTATTGGTAAGTAATGAAAAGGGCAATCCAATACGTTGGATTAAAGGTTCGGCGAAAAAAGGGTTACATCGTACAAGTTGGGATTTAAAATTATCTCCTCCAGATCCAATTAATTTGACGCAACCAGCATTTAAACCGCCTTGGGCTGGAGATGCTGAAGGAACACTTGTTGCTCCTGGAACATATAGTGTAGCATTTTTTGTTGTTCATAACGGCCTACTAAAAGCGCAAGGAGCGCCTCAAACATTTACAGTGAAGCGAGTTCCAAATGTGACTCCTAATGCTGATTTTAATGCCATAGCTGCATTTCAAGAAAAAACGAGCGAGCTCTCTCGACAAATTTCAAGTGCTGGCAGGAAATTAGGAGAAGCTGGTAACCGTTTAAGATATATGAAAGCTGCCATATTAGAAACCCCAAAAGCAATACCAAAACTTTTTGCAGATTTGAATCAATTGCAGCAAAATTTAGCAGAATTACAAAAGCGTCTTTATGGTGATCCAATTCGTCAACGGTTAAATGAAAATTCGTTACCTTCAATTAGTTCAAGAGTTGGGAACGTTGCAGGTGGACATTGGCAAACGACGCAAAACCCTACGGAAACACATAAACGAAATATTGAAATTGCTGAAACTGATTTTAGTAAATTCCGTGGAGATTTGGCAACTTATTTTAATGCTTTAGAGGAATATGAAGCAACGTTGGAAGCAGTAGGAGCACCATATACGCCTGGGAGAAAGTTTGATTAATTAATTTATGAAGACCTGTCTGTATGATAAAAGTTTTTTAAGAATTTTTTGCTGAGAAATTGTAGTTTAAGAAGTAGAAAGTGGTTTATTTCAATTTCTTTTACTCAGTTCTTAGTTCGTCTCTTGTTAGATTTATAATTTAATTCATAGATGTTTTTAACTCTTGCTTTAATTTCTTCTTTCCAAGAATTTAACTGCAACGCTATTAGAATTCCAATATCCACTAAAAGAACTTCTCCAATGATACATTCACTTAAAATGTCTTTTGCAACCACATCATCTGGCCCAATCTTTCAAAGCTAAATCGTTGGCTTTTAATTCTGTCCTATTTGTTTTCAGGAATGTATTGTCCAATAAGTTTATTCAAGGATTTGGCTTGATTGTATAAAGCCAATCTAACCTTATGACTATTCATTTCCCATGACTTCATCGAGCTTATGTTGTCAATTAAGATGGGTTTAATACGACTAAATTCAGGTTCTTCAAGAAATGACACACTTGGTGGTCCTATATGCCCATTCCATCGTTCATCAAAATTGGGTTCAATAAAAGAAGAATTGTTATAATATTTATTATTTCTATTATTAAATATAATGATTCGAGGATTGTATAAATTCTCTTGTTTCACGACTTTTTCAAAAAATCTATAGTATTTTTGAATTGGATTACTAATGGTGTCGGATTGAATTAAATTTAGCTTTCCTGAAGATTTTAAGTTTTCAAATACAATATTTTGACCTTCGAACCAGCTAAGTCTAGCAGTGGTGTTTAAGTTTGATATTATTTCTTGTTTTTTTGACAAATAGTTTGTTGAATTAAAAGTCCTTACTAAGGATGTGTATGCATCAAATTTAATTGTATCTCCTTTGAAGT
>CALGIH010000280.1 GCA_937916035.1 uncultured Lacinutrix sp. | reverse complement strand
TAAAAAAATTAATTTTTAGATGTAATTATTCAAAATTATATTTTAGTTTTACAATATCATTTAACTGTTTTTGCAAAACTAACGGGTTCTGTTTTGTGAAAAATAAAAAAAAATAGTTTTCAGAACCCACCTTAAACCAACCTCATGAAAAATTATTGTCGTCATCTCATTGTCTTTTTCTTTTTAGTAAGCGCATCAGTTAACGCACAAATTCCAAAACCATCTGAAACCTTTGGTTTTGAAGTTGGCGCAGATTATAAACTTGCAGATTATGATCAAATGCTAGCCTATTATGAAAAATTAGCAGCATCTACCAATCGCGTACAAATGATTGAAATAGGGAAATCAGTTATGGGTCGTCCAATAAAACTTTTATTCATCTCTAGCGAAGAAAACATGAAATCGTTAGAAAAATGGAGAACCATAAGTGAAAAACTATCAAGAGCACGCATTCCAGAAGATGAAGCTAAAAAATTATCTATTGAAGGAAAAGCGATTGTTTGGTTTGATGGAGGGATGCATGCAACAGAAAGTGCTCATGCACAAATGACCTCTGAACTTATGTGGCGCATTGCTTCAGAAGAGTCTGATGAAATGAATAAAATAAGAGATAATGTAATTACACTTGTAGTCCCTGTAATAAATCCTGATGGTGTTGATATTGTGGTAGATTGGTACAAGAAGAATCTTGGTACTCCATATGAGACAACAGGTCCACCTATTCTTTATCAAAAGTATGTTGGCCATGATAACAATCGTGATTGGTTTATGAATAATATGCCAGAAACAAGAGCAGTTACAACTGTTTTATACAATCAATGGTATCCTCAAATTGTACATAATCATCACCAAACATCACCATCTTGGGCGCGAATATTTTTACCTCCCTTTAGAAGCCCTGTAAATCCAAATATACATCCTGGAGTCACTACTGGTGTTAACCTTGTTGGAACAGCAATGGCCAATAGATTTGCTATGAAAAAAATGCCCGGAGTCATTTCTGGAACTGATTATAGTATGTTTTGGAATGGAGGCATGAGAACAACTCCATATTATCATAACCAGATTGGTATTTTAACCGAAGTAGCGCATGCTACTCCAACACCTCGCTTCTATGATCCTGAAAAGAAACCAAAGAACGTTGGTGGAAAACCTGCCAATGGTACCGAAATATTTTATCCATATCCTTGGGAAGGTGGAGAATCTCATTTTAGGGATGCTATAGATTATATGATAACTGCTTCTATGGGAGTTTTAGACTTAGCAGCTGATAAAAAAAACGGGTTTTTATACAACATCTATGATATGGGAAAAGATGCCATAGAAAATAGTAAAGAGGCTTTTGCATACATTATCCCAAAAGACCAATGGAATCCTAGTGAAGCAATCAACCTTGCAAACATTTTAATGCAAGGAGGCCTTGAAGCTCACGCGGCAAACTCTAATTTCAGTATTGGTGATAAAACTTATGATGCAGGTTCTATAATACTTTATGGTGCTCAGGCTTTTAGACCTTATCTAACAGATTTAATGGAGAAACAAGATTATCCAGATCAGTTTTTATATCCAGGAGGACCACCACAGCCACCTTATGACTTAGCTGGTTGGACTTTACCTATGCAAATGGGAGTTTCTGTAGATAGGATTGATGAAAATTTTGATGCAAATGCAGATTTGATAAAATCAAAATTAACTTATAGCGAAGGAACTGTAAATGGTCGTGGAAACTATATTTTTTCAAATAAAGATAATTTAAGTGCTCTTGCTGTAAATAGGCTTCAAAAAGCTGGTTATACAGTTGGACAGCTCAAAGCAGATTTTGATGGTAATTCATTAGGCTCATTTGTTGTAAAAGGAAAAGGAAGTCTAAAAAATGAAGTTTCTAAGTTGAGTAAAGAATTAGGAATAGATTTTAAAGGAGTCGCTAGCTTAGATAGTGTTAAGTATAATGAGTTGACTAAAATAAAGGTTGGACTCTATAAATCCTGGCAAGCAAATATGGACGAAGGTTGGACTAGATGGATGCTTGAACAATTTGAATTTGATATTGACACTTTGCATAATAAGGATATTAAAAACGGAAAATTATCACAGTATAGTGCTATTATTTTTCCTTCGCAAAGTCCAAAGGGCATCCTACATGGATATTCTAAAAACACGATGCCAGAAAAGTTTACTGGCGGAATTGGATTAGAAGGCATGGCAAAAATTGACCACTATGCGAAATCTGGCGGAACTGTTGTTTTCTTTGATGATGCAAGTGATTTAGCTATTGAGCAATTAGGTCTTCCTGTTCGTAATGTTATTTCGGGTTTATCATCAAGTGAGTTTTTTATTCCTGGTTCATTAATTAGGATGAAAAG
>CALGIH010000279.1 GCA_937916035.1 uncultured Lacinutrix sp. | reverse complement strand
AGTGTAGCATATTGGCACCATCACTCTTTGCATTCGCTGGATCAAAATGAGTTTCTATAAACAAACCATCGACATTATTCACAATTCCTGCACGTGCAATAGTTTCAATCATTTCTGGTCTTCCTCCAGTAACTCCAATGCTTTGGTTAGGTTGCTGTAAAGAATGAGTGACATCTAGAATTGTTGGTGCATATTGACGCATGGTTGGAATGCCTCTAAAATCTACAATCATGTCTTGGTAACCAAACATAGTACCTCTATCGGTTATCCATGCTTTTTCATTTCCAGCATCTTTCACTTTTTGTACAGCATGTTTCATAGCTTCAGGACTCATAAATTGTCCTTTTTTCAAGTTGACTACTTTGCCTGTTTTTGCAGCAGCTACCACCAAATCTGTTTGTCTAACTAAAAAAGCAGGGATTTGTAAAACATCTACATATTGTGCTGCTAATTTTGCGTCACTTATTTCATGAATGTCTGTAACCGTTGGGACATCAAATTTTTCTGAAACTTTTTTCAGAATTTCAAGCGCTTTTTCATCTCCAATGCTTGTAAAACTATCAATTCTGCTTCTATTTGCTTTTTTGAAACTACCTTTAAAAATAAAAGGTATTTCTAAGGCATCAGTTATTGTAACAATTCTTTCAGCAATTCGCATTGCCATGTCTTCACCTTCAATGGCGCATGGTCCAGCTAAAAGGAAAAAATTATTTGAATTGGTATGTTTGATTTTTGGTATGTCTTGAAGGTTCATTTGCTTTCAATTTTTAAGCCACAAAGATACACATTTTAGAATGTTCGCTTTATACTATTTCTAATAATCCAAAGTGACATAATAAAATTAGCCAATACAAATCCACCTCCAATTAAGACAAATTGTTTCGCATTGATATTGAAAGAAATAATATCAAAAATATCTGACAAATATGCTAATATTAAATAGGAGGAAAGGCATACGAATATAATCCCAAGAGTAAAATTAAGTTTTCTATTAGGTTTAATGAGTTGCCATAAAAACGTAATTCCAAACAATAAAATGGGGTAAGCCAAAACACCTTGGCGTTGGTTTGCATCAGTAAAAAGATAGGCTATTACTGCAATAAAGTACAAGTACGGAATTAAATTCGCATATTTATTAATCAGTTTCATGTTGTTTGCTATTAATCAATAACTCTAACGTAAATATAGTATGGCGTATTTCATCGAATTTCCTAAATAACAATAATTTAACACATATAAATATATATAGCTATAATGCTAAATTCATAAAATATAACGTACCTTTGCACGCTTAAAATAAAGTAGCTATGGCTAATATTAAAAACATTGCAATTATTGCACACGTTGATCACGGTAAAACAACATTGGTTGATAAGATTATGTACCATTGTCAGTTATTTCGTGAAAACGAAAACATAGGTGATTTAATACTTGACAATAATGATTTAGAGCGTGAGCGTGGTATCACAATTACTTCTAAAAACGTTTCTGTTGTTTATAAAGACACAAAAATCAATATTATTGATACACCTGGTCACGCCGATTTTGGTGGAGAAGTAGAGCGTGTTTTAAACATGGCAGATGGTGTTTTACTATTAGTTGATGCTTTTGAAGGCCCAATGCCGCAAACGCGTTTTGTATTGCAAAAAGCAATAGATTTAGGTTTAAAGCCTTGCGTGGTTATTAATAAAGTTGATAAAGAAAACTGTACACCTGACGAAGTTCATGAGAAAGTATTTGACTTGATGTTTGAGTTAGGAGCAGAAGAATGGCAATTAGATTTTCCAACAGTTTATGGTTCTGCAAAGAACAACTGGATGAGTGACGATTGGAAAAATGAAACTGAAAATATTGAACCACTTTTAGATATGGTTATTGCTCATATTCCTGCTCCAACAATTACGGAGGGAACTACGCAAATGTTAATCACATCACTAGATTTCTCATCATTTACTGGTCGTATTGCGATTGGGCGTTTAACACGCGGAGAACTAAAAGCTGGCCAAAACATCTCATTAGTAAAAAGAGATAAGAGTATAGTAAAAGCAAAAATTAAAGAACTTCATGTTTTTGAAGGTCTTGGACGTTTAAAAGTTGACAGCGTACAAACAGGAGATATCTGTGCAATTGTTGGATTAGAAGGTTTTGAAATTGGTGATACTGTTGCCGATTGGGAAGCGCCTGAAGGTTTAAAAACCATTAAGATTGATGAGCCAACAATGAGTATGTTGTTTACCATTAATGATTCTCCTTTCTTTGGAAAGGATGGAAAATATGTAACCTCTCGTCATATTAAAGACCGTTTGGCTAAAGAATTAGAGAAAAACTTAGCACTTAAAGTAGAGTCTACAGATAGCGCAGATAAGTTTATTGTGTTTGGCCGTGGTGTATTGCACTTATCGGTTTTAATCGAAACAATGCGTCGTGAAGGATATGAAATGCAAATTGGACAACCTCAAGTTATTATAAAAGTAATTGATGGTGTAAAATGTGAGCCTATTGAAGAAATGACCATTGATTTACCTGAGACAGTTTCTGGTAAAGCGATTGAAATGGTAACAATGCGTAAAGGTGAAATGCTAAGTATGGTTGCTAAAGGTGATCGTATGGTTTGTGAATTCATGGTGCCTTCTAGAGGTATTATTGGCTTACGTAACCAATTATTAACTGCAACTCAAGGTGAGGCTATAATGGCTCACAGATTCAAAGAGTATCAGCCGCTTAGAGGTGGTATTCCTGAACGTCAAAATGGTTCTTTAGTCTCTATGGAAAAAGGTCAAGCAATTCCTTACTCTATTGATAAATTACAAGATAGAGGTAAGTTTTTTGTGGATCCAGGAGAAGATATTTATGAAGGTCAGGTGATTGGAGAAAATTCTCGTGGTGATGATATGGCTGTTAATATTACAAAAACTAAGAAGATGAGTAATGTTCGTTCTTCTGGAGCAGATGATAAAGCAAAGATTGTACCTGCAATAAAATTCTCATTAGAAGAAGCATTAGAATATATTCAGAAAGATGAGTATGTTGAAGTTACTCCTAAATTTTTAAGATTGCGTAAAATCCATTTAAAAGAAGTAGATAGAAAACGAAATAAATCTATTTAATAGAATTTCTGGAGTTTAAATAACAGCCTTGATAGGTTATATATAATATATATCATTTTACTGTTAACCTCCTTTATAATTAAAAAAATGCGCAAGCTTAGAATTATTAATTCCTTTGCTTGCGCATTTTTTGTCGCTTAGCGTTTTATGTTGGCTCGTCTTAGTCCATAATTATCTTATGCGCTGTAATATTTGGCTTTAACTTCTATTACCTGTTTGTTAAGAAAAATTAGTATTTTCACACTATTAATATCAAAGACAATCGCTTATCTTTTCAGTAGAAAAATATAATAGTAATCACAAGCAACTTTGGAACTCATTTGTAGCAACTTCTAAGAACGCTACATTCTTGTTTAATAGGGAATTTATGGACTATCATCAAGATAGATTTGACGATAATTCGTTATTAGTATTTAAAAAAGATAAGCTAATTGCTCTTTTTCCTGCGAATAAGCTGAATGATGTTATTCATTCACATCAAGGGCTTACTTATGGAGGCTTAGTTACTTCTGAAATAGTCAAGCTAAAAGATGTTATTGAATGCTTTAAAGTAATATTATCCTTTTATAAAAA
>CALGIH010000278.1 GCA_937916035.1 uncultured Lacinutrix sp. | reverse complement strand
ATGTTAATAAAAAAATAAATGATTAAATAGTGTATAAAAAAGTACGGAAACGTGCTTACAGAATTATGGAAAAAGATAAAATAGAAAAGGTAGGAAATAGATTTCTTAAAAAAGGTCATCATAAAAAGGAGTCTTTTTGGAAAGAGGTTGATAAATCGCAAAACACCTATCAAAAAAACTTAAGACCACTCTTTAAAAGCCTTAAGTTTGCAAGTGAAGAAGAGGGAAATAAGTGGTTAGAATCAATGCAATGGCTAAAAAATAAATTTGATGCCAAAGATGTAAAAAGTGAAAAAGAACCAGATAATTTGCCGAAACATCTAAAAAAATATTTTTTTAACAAGGACAAAAGCTTTAATAGTGGTCGGTACGAGTATTGGGTATATAAACAAATGCAAGAGCAGATAAAATATGGAGTATTGTATGTTAAAGACAGCGTACTGCATAACTGTTTTAATCATGAATTAATTTCAGTTGAGAAGAGTCAGCATGTATTGAAAGACATGGATGTTCCTTGGATAAAGGAACCAATTATTAAGCAAGTTAATAGTCTGATTGGTTATTTAGACGATTTATGGATAAAGATAAATGAAAAGTATAAAAAAGGGGAATTAAAGCATTTAAGATATGATGAGCAAAAAAAGAAGTTTATCTGGAGTAAAATAAAAGCTCAAAATAGTGAAGAATTGGAAAATAAATTTTATTCGCAGCTTCCATTTTGTGAGATAAATCAAGTAATGAATTTTGTAAATGAAAAAACTAATTTTCTTTCAGCTCTCAAACCAATACAAGATCGTTATCATAAAGAAGATACGATAAGTAACGCAAGGGTGATAGCTGCAATTTTATCAAAAGCCCTTAATTATGGTGATTATAAAATGTCGCAAGCTAGCGATATAAGTTACCAGGAACTCAAAACAACGTCATCACAAACATTGAGGCTGGATACATTAAAAAAAGCAAACGATATAATTTGCGATGTCATCACTAAATTACCTGTATATCCCTATTTTTCAATTGATTTGGAATTGTTGTTTAGTAGCGTAGATGGACAAAAATATGAATTAGAAACCCCAAATATTAAAGCAAGAAATTCAAAAAAATATTTACGAGAAAGGCCAGGAGTTAGTGCATATACAATATTGGCAAACAATATACCATTTAATAGTTATGTGATAGGATCTAACGAACATGAAAGCCACTATGTATTTGATATTTGGTATAATAACACAACCAATATCGAACCTCAGGTAATTACAGGTGATATGCATAGCCTGAACAAATGTAATTTTGCACTATTACACTGCTTTGGTGTTCAATACAAACCAAGGTTTACAAGTCTAAATACAGAATTGAAGCAAATATGTTGTGGTAAAAATATTGAAAATTACGCGAATTGCCAATTAGCTCCAATTAAGCAGATTGATTCAGAGATTATAATAAAAAATGAGGATAAGTTAATTCAGATTTTAGGGACGTTGGCAGTAAAAGAAATGAATC
>CALGIH010000277.1 GCA_937916035.1 uncultured Lacinutrix sp. | reverse complement strand
TAGTCGAAATCAAAATCTATATCAGGAGCTTTCTCACTTCCAGCTTCAGCTTTGTAATATTGTAGCTCATCAAAACCAAAAACGCCAGCTAATAACATGTTAGGAAATCTTTTAATGTGCTTGTTATAAGGCTCAACAGCTTCGTTAAATCTAACTCTAGCTACATTTATTCTATTTTCAGTGCCTTCCAATTGCGATTGTAGCTCTAAAAAATTTTGATTGGCTTTTAGCTCTGGGTAGCGTTCAACAGTTACAAGTAAGCTCTTTAAAGCTCCAGAAAGGCCGCCTTGAACTTCATTGAATTTTGCTAATTGTTCAGCAGAAATGTTTGAAGGGTCAATGCTTATTGAAGTTGCTTTTGCACGTGCTTCAATAACAGCAGTTAAAGTGCCTTTTTCAAAATCTGCAGCACCTTGAACCGTTTTAACCAAGTTTCCAACTAAGTCGTTTCTAAGTTGGTAACTACTCTCTACATCTGCCCAGGACTTTAATCCTGTTTCTTTTAAATCAACAGCTGTGTTATTAAATCCTTTTCCCCAAGAATATAAACCAATTGCCAATATTGCAATAATGATTAATGGTAGCCATTTTTTCATAATATGATGTTTTAGTGTGTTTGTTGTTTAATTAATCCTACTGATAAGTAGAGATTAATTAAAAAAAGTTATAGTTGATTTTTAATTTTAACTAGTTGACTTTTAATGTCTTCTAATTTACTAATAATCTCGAAGTTGTTAAGCGTTTCTTTTTTTTCTTCTTTTAGATGCGTTTTTGCACCTTCTAAGGTAAATCCACGCTCTTTTACTAAGTGGTAAATAAATTTGAGGTTTTTAATATCCTCTGGAGTAAATTTTCTATTGCCTTTAGCATTCTTTTTAGGTTTTAACGCATCAAACTCTTTTTCCCAAAATCGAATTAATGAGGTGTTAACTCCAAATGCTTTGGCTACTTCGCCAATACCATAATAACGTTTTTCTGGAAGATCTATATGCATTAGTCTAAGGATTGGTTTTCTAAGGATGCTTTTTCTAATAATATTGCAAATTCTGCGGCAGATAAATTGCCGTAATAGAAATTTATAGGATTGATTCTTATATCATCTTTAAATATTTCGTAGTGTAAATGAGGTGCTTCTGAGCGTCCTGTGCTGCCAACAAAGCCAATAAGATCACCACGCTTTACTTTTTGATTTGGTCTAACATTGTATTTATATAAATGAGCATAAAGGCTCACATAACCAAAACCATGATCAATTCGTATGTGCATTCCATATCCTGTTGCACTTCCATCAGCTCGTGCTACAACGCCATCTCCAGTAGCATAAACTGGAGTGCCTCTAGGGGCTGTAAAATCCATACCGTAATGAAACTTACGCACTTTGGTAAAGGGATCTGTTCTGTAGCCATAACCTGAAGCCATTCTTATCAAATCTTCATTTTTAACTGGTTGAATTGCTGGAATTGTAGCCAAAAGTTTTTCTTTTTCTTCTGCCAAAACCTTAATTTCATCCAAAGATTTAGATTGTACCACAATCTGTTTTTGAATGATATCAATACGCTTATTGGTTTCAATTATTAATTTAGAATTATCATAACCTTCAAGGTCTTTATAACGGTTAATGCCTCCAAAACCAGCTCGTCGTTGCTCCTCAGGAATCGGATTTGCTCCAAAATAAAGTCTGTAAATTGCGTTGTCACGTTCTGCAACATTGGACAACACTGACTCTGCTTCGTCCATTTTTTTATCTAGCAAGTCGTATTGAAATTGCATGTTTTGAAGCTCTCTAACTAAAGCTTTTTCTTTTGGAGATTCAAAATACTGACTTGCAATGAAAACAAAAATAAACCCGAATAAAGCAGCTGCTAAAATAAAAACTGAAGCGTATTTTATAGTTGTACGCTTTTTACGCTCTATTTTTCTATAAGAAAGCGTTTCAGAATCGTAATAATATTTTACTTTAGACATATCTTAAATTATTCTATTTTTGCAGGATTAAATAGAACGAATCACAAATATAAAAATTGTTTCCTATTATAAACAATTTATTAGAATAAGCTTAACACACATAGATGAAATCTCAAGAAGTACGCGATAAATTTTTAGAATTTTTTAAAGACAAAAAACATAGCATAGTGCCTTCTGCACCAATGGTTTTAAAAGATGATCCTACGTTGATGTTTGTGAATTCTGGAATGGCTCCTTTTAAAGAATATTTTTTAGGAAATTCACAACCTATAAATAACCGAATTGCAGATTCACAAAAGTGTTTACGAGTTTCTGGTAAACATAATGATTTAGAAGAAGTTGGCTATGATACTTATCATCATACGCTTTTTGAAATGCTAGGGAATTGGAGTTTTGGCGATTATTTTAAAACCGAAGCAATAGCTTGGGCTTGGGAATTACTCATTGAAGTTTATGGCATAGATAAAGATATCCTTTATGTGACTGTTTTTGAAGGAAGTGATGATGAAGATAATCTAGAAATGGATACTGAAGCTTATGATTTATGGAAGCAATATATTTCTGAAGACCGTATTTTAAAAGGTAATAAAAAAGATAATTTCTGGGAAATGGGAGATCAAGGGCCTTGTGGACCTTGTAGCGAAATTCATGTAGATATTCGTTCTGCTGAAGAAAAAGCTAAAGTTGATGGGAAAACTTTAGTCAATATGGATCATCCTCAAGTGGTTGAGATTTGGAATCTGGTATTTATGCAATACAATAGAAAAGCCAATGGATCACTTGAAATATTGCCTAATAAGCACATTGATACAGGAATGGGATTTGAACGCTTGTGTATGGTGTTACAAGGAGTGCAATCGAACTATGATACAGATGTATTTACACCAATAATTCGCGAAATAGAAACCATAACAGATATAAATTACGGAAAAAATAATGAGGTTGATGTAGCAATTCGAGTTATTTCAGATCATGTTCGTGCAGTCGCATTTTCAATTGCAGATGGTCAATTACCAAGTAATACAGGAGCTGGTTATGTAATTCGAAGAATATTAAGGCGAGCAATTCGATATGGTTTTACGTTTTTAGACAAAAAAGAACCATTTATTTACAGATTGGTTGATGTGCTGAGTAAAAAGATGGGACCAGCGTTCCCAGAATTGAAATCACAAAAGCAACTTATTGAAAATGTAATTAAAGAAGAAGAAGCCTCTTTTCTAAGAGCCTTAGATCAAGGATTAGTATTATTAAATGCTATTGTTGAGGAATTAAAAGGAGATACTGTTTCCGGCGAAAAGGCCTTTGAATTGTATGACACATACGGTTTCCCAATTGATTTAACAGCTTTAATTCTTTCTGAAAGAGGCTTAAAGCTAGACGAAGAAGGTTTTGAGACAGAACTACAAAAGCAAAAAAATCGTTCACGAGCGGCGAGTGAAATGTCTACTGAAGACTGGACGATGTTGATTGATGATGCAGAGCAAGAATTTATTGGTTATGATGCTTTAGAAGCTAATGTGAAAATTACGAGATATCGAAAAGTAACCTCCAAAAAAGATGGTGAAATGTATCAATTGGTTTTTAACCTAACGCCATTTTATCCAGAAGGTGGAGGGCAAGTTGGTGACAAAGGCTATCTTGAAGACACACATGGCGATGTGGTTTACATTTTAGATACGAAGAAAGAAAACAATGTAATCATTCATTTTGCGAAGAATCTCCCACATCATATAAACGAAACTTTTAAGGCTGTTGTAGATGCAAAACAACGCCATAGAACAGAGTGTAATCATACTGCAACGCATTTGTTGCATCAAGCTTTGCGTGAAGTTTTAGGGAAGCATGTGGAGCAAAAAGGATCTGCAGTGCATTCAAAATATTTACGTTTTGATTTCTCACATTTTTCTAAGCTTACCGTTGAAGAATTACGTGATGTTGAAAACTTTGTGAATGCAAGAATTGGTGGTAAACTACCATTGCTAGAAAACAGAAATGTTGCAATGGAACAGGCTATTAATGAAGGAGCGATGGCATTGTTTGGCGAAAAATATGGAGATGCAGTTCGTACCATTCGTTTTGGACAGTCTATAGAATTGTGTGGTGGTACACATGTTAAAAACACTGGAGATATTTGGCATTTTAAAATTAAATCAGAAGGTGCTGTCGCTGCAGGAATTCGTCGTATTGAAGCAATGACTAATGATGCAGTAAAAGATCTTTATTTTGAAAATAACAGAGCTTATTTTGAAATGAAAGATTTACTCAATAATAGTAAAGAACCTGTGAAAGCTTTGCAAAATCTACAAGTTGAGAATGCTGATTTAAAAAAGCAAATAGAAGGCTTGCTTAAGGATAAAGCAAAGAATATTAAGGGTGATTTAAAAGGAGAATTACAAGAGATTAATGGTGTTCAGTTTTTAGCAAAAGAAATAGATTTAGACGCTTCTGGAATGAAGGATTTATGTTTTGAATTAGGTAGTGAGTTCAATAATTTGTTCTTACTGTTCGCTGCTGCAAACGATAATAAAGCATTATTATCTTGCTATATATCTAAAGAATTAGTTGCTGAAAAAGGTCTTGATGCAGGAAAAGTTGTGAGAGAACTTGGTAAGTATATTCAAGGAGGTGGTGGAGGACAACCGTTCTTCGCAACTGCTGGAGGAAAAAATCCAAAAGGAATTAAAGAAGCTTTAGCAGCAGCCAAAAATTATTTAAATTAATCTGTCATTCTGAACTCGATTCAGGAGCTCATCAAATGAAACTTCAAACAAAAATACCATTACAACCACAGCAGCATAATCAGTTAGATTATAACTCAAATGTGTTGTTGTTGGGTTCATGCTTTGTTGAGAATATTGGAAAAAAACTTGACTATTTTAAGTTTCATTATCTTCAAAACCCATTTGGTATTTTATTTCATCCATTAGCTATTGAAGCCTTAATTACAAATGCGATTAATGAAAAAGAATACACTGAAGAAGACATCTTTTTTCATAATGAGCAATGGCATTGTTACGATGCGCATTCTAAATTAAGCGCTTCTTCGAAAGAGGAATTGTTGCATAATTTGAATCAGCAAATTAAAGCAACAAATCAACAAATCAACGAGTCTACTCATATCATCATCACGTTAGGAACAGCTTGGGTTTACAGACATATTGAAACAGATACAATTGTAGCCAATTGCCATAAAGTGCCACAGAAAAAATTCTTAAAAGAATTGCTTTCGGCTGATGAGATTTCAGAATCGTTAGAATCAATTATAGCGCTTATTAAAAGTGTTAATATAGAAGTGTCTATTTTATTTACGGTGTCGCCAGTAA
>CALGIH010000276.1 GCA_937916035.1 uncultured Lacinutrix sp. | reverse complement strand
TTTTTCCATCAGCAATAATATTCCAAGAAAAGTTATAGTTAGATAAATCTCTAAAGAAATACCAGTTTTTAATATTGATGATTCCTTTAGATAAATCATTTTCATAAAATTTAATATTTTGCTGAATATGCTTTACTTCATAAATATGTGGATTAGGTTTTCTATCAGGTTGCACTAATCCATTGTTTAAAAAGTTGCTGTCACTAGGCACGTCTTCTGGCCCAAAATCGCCACCATAAGCATAGATTTCTTTTCCATTTTTAATGATCTTAAGTCCTTGGTCTACATAATCCCAAATAAAACCACCTTGTAGCTTATCATATTTTTCGTATAAATCCCAGTATTCTTTAAATCCTCCCATACTATTTCCCATGGCATGAGCATATTCACATTGAATGAGCGATTTAGTTTTAGCATCATCTTCAGCGTATTTTTGAACATAATCTGGCGTTGCATACATAGGAACATGCAAATCTGAATTCCATTGTAAACCTGCACGTTCATATTGTGTTGGCCTCGTACTGTCCATTTCTTTAGCCAATAAATAGGTTTTGTAGAAGTTGTAACCATTTCCTGCTTCATTGCCCAAAGACCAAATAAGTATGGAGGGATGATTTTTATCGCGAGCAATCATTCGTTGCGTTCTACTTAAATGTGCATTTAACCATTTTGGATTATTTCCTAACGTTCGCTCTAAATTATAGCCCATTCCATGTGATTCGATGTTGGCTTCGTCTATCACATAAATGCCATATTCATCGCAGAGTTGATACCAATAAGGGTCATTTGGATAATGACTAGTTCTTACTGCGTTAATGTTGTATTCTTTGAAAATTTGAATGTCACTTAACATATCCTCTTTTGAGATAACATGACCAGTTATGGTATTTGTTTCATGTCTATTTACGCCTTTAAATAAAATAGGTTTTCCATTTAGTAAATAACGTCCGTTTTTTACTTCAGAAGTTCTAAACCCTATTTTTCTAACGATGGCTTCTTTTACGATTCCTTTGACATTTTTATGTGTAATATGGAGTTCATATAAATTTGGTGTTTCAGCTGTCCAACTTAAAACGTCATTTATTTTTGTAATAAATTTAAGTGTTTTGTTATTCTTCGAATTAAGGTTGATGTTTTTTTCTGATTCAAAAACAGTAATGCCTTCTTTTATGATTTTGACAAATACACTTCCTTTTTGAGCTGTATTCAAAATATTGGCAACAGATACATCTAGCTTAAAATCACCCTCAGAATAATTATTTGTCAATCCAGCTTTTACTGTAAAATCAGCGATATATACCTTAGGTTTGGCG
>CALGIH010000275.1 GCA_937916035.1 uncultured Lacinutrix sp. | reverse complement strand
AACATCATGTTTTTTTGCTTAAACGCCTCAGCATATGTCCCAGTTGATTTTTCGCTAATCAATTTTGGGAGTTTTGCAAATAAGAAAATTACTGCAATAGCAATAATGAAAACGGCTAATCCTAAAAATGGTTTTTGAACAGCAGAAGCTTCAGAAGCTAGATAGGTTTCTTTTGCTGTTTCTGTAAGTAAAGCTATTTCGTCATTGGTTTTAATGGTATCACTTAAAATAAATAAAGCGCCAACTGCTGGAGCGATAGCTGTTCCCAATGAATTAAAGGCTTGCGATAAATTTAAACGACTTGAAGCACCATCTTCACTTCCTAAAACCGCAACATAAGGATTTGCTGCAACTTGTAAAATGGTCATGCCTCCAGCTAAAATAAAATACGCTAAAAGAAACACTCCAAATACTCGATATGAAGCAGCTGGATAAAAAAGTAAGCAACCAAGGGACATTGTTAATAAACCAAGTATGATTCCTTTTTTATAGCCAATTTTAGATAAGATATAACTAGCAGGAACAGACAAGACAAAATAGGCTCCAAAAAAAGCAAATTGAACCAAAATGGCTTGAGCATAAGTCAGTGTAAATAACTCACGTAGTCTTGGTACTAATGAGTCTACTAAAACCGTTATAAATCCCCAAAGGAAGAATAAGGTTGTTAGTAGAATAAATGATGAGCGATAGGATTTTGGTTGGTTCATAAATTTTTTTATTCCAGCGAAAGCAGGAATCTATTTTTAGTTAGTTAGCTTTATTCATGAGATTCCTGCCTACGGAGGAATTAGTTACTTAATCGTTATTTCATCCACAAACAGCCAGCTTCTGCCATCGTGTTCATAGCCTAAATGCCATTTAGGTAGCTTCCCTAATTTCTTAGCGATGATTTTTACGTAACGATAGTTAGAAGATGCTTGTTTGAATTTCACATGTTCCATACTAACCACTTCTGTTGCTGTAATTTCCGGAAAATTGAATGTTCCTATTGAAGTAAAATTAGTTCCGTCTTTAGAAACTAGACATTCAACTTTTGTTGGATAGAAAATCCATGAGCGTTGATCTTTTAAGAAGTTTACAGAAACTGAATTTATAGGTTTTTCTGAACCTAAATCTACAGTTGCAATAACATCTACATCAAAATAACCTTGCCAAGTTCCTGTTCTAAAATCTTGTGCTCCAACAATGCCGTCAATTAAAGCATCATTCCCTCCAGCATTGTATTGATTGGCATATTCGGTTCCTAGTTTGATGCTGAGGTTTGGATCTATTTTGTAAAAATCAGTAGTTATGGTAGCACTTCTGACATTGCCTTTTTCAGAATAGACACTTAACGATGTTGGTTCAGAAACGGTAAATGGATGTTCATATGTTTTGTATTCTGTTTCACCCAATTTGTAAAAGATAGTCGCGTTTTTATCAACATTTTCTAAAACAATTTCTGTACTTCCTTTAAAAGCAACATCACCTTTAGCAATAAATGGTGCAGGAATAATCAAATGATCTTTTATCTCTGTTTTAGGTTCTTGTCCTTCACGACTTCCCCAAACAGCAGGATTATCAGTCATTTGAAATTCTAGAGTTCCACCATCAACAATTTCGTTATGATATATAAAAGTTCTGTCGAGTGATTTTCCGTTTAAAGTGACGTATTCAATATATTTATTTGTGCTGCTTATATTATGAGCTACAATAGTAAATTGCTTACCATTCTCCAGATTAATGGTTGCTTTTGGGAATAAGGGATTTCCTATAATATATTGGTTCGATGCTGGAGTTACCGAATAAAAACCCATAGAACTTAGCACGTACCATGCACTCATTTGTCCACAATCTTCATTGCCCGAAATGCCGTCAGGCGCATTTTTGTATAATTCGGTTAAAATTTGATAAACTTTCTCTTGTGTTTTGTGCGGCCTATTTACGAAGTTGTATAAGTAAGCCATGTGATGACTTGGCTCGTTACCATGAGCATATTGCCCAATGAGTCCAGTAATGTCTGCTTGGTCACGACCAGAAGTTTCAGCTTCGGCAGTAAATAATTCATCCAGATTTTCTTCTAATTTATCTTTACCTCCTAATAAGTTGATAAAGCCTGAAATATCTTGAGGCACATAAAAACTATATTGCCATGAGTTGGCTTCAGTGTAATTGAAGTTGACTTCGTAAGGATCAAAAGGTGCAAACCAAGTGTTGCGAAAACGACCTCTCATGAATTGAGATTCTGGGTCAAAAATATTTTTGTAATACTGAGCGCGTTCTGAAAATGTTTTATAATCTTCATCTTTTCCTAGGTCTTTAGCCATTTGTGCAATGGTCCAATCGTCGTAGGCGTATTCTAGCGTTTTAGAAACTGATTCGCTTTCAAATTCCACAGGAATATAGCCTAAGGATTTATAAGATTCTAATCCTAACTTATCTTGATTAGCTGAGTGTTTCATGGCAGTAAATGCTTTTTCAACATCATAATCGCGTAACCCTTTTAAGTAAGCATCGGCAATTACTGGAACAGCATGATAGCCAATCATACAGCCTGTATAACAAGCAGACAAATCCCAAATTGGCATGATGCCACCTTCGTCATATTTTGCTAAAAAGGTATTGATGAAATCGTTGGTTCTATCTTGCTCAATAATCGTGTAAAGAGGATGCGCAGCTCTATAGGTATCCCAAAGTGAAAAGACAGTGTAGTAGTCAAAATCCTTGGTTTCGTGAATTTTTAAATCCATACCTCGATAACGTCCATCAACATCTTGATATAAGTTTGGAGCAATCATGGTGTGATACAAGGCTGAATAGAAATTGGTTTTGTAATCCAAATTATCGCTTTCAATCACTATTTTTTCTAATTGAGATTCCCAAGTGTTTTGAGCTTCGGTTTTAACTTCTTCAAAAGATTTACCTCCAATTTCTTGTTCTAAATTTTTACGAGCGCCTTCAACGTCAACTGCTGAAATACCAATTTTTATATAAACAGGTTCATTATTTGGGTTGTTAAAGGTCAAAGCTATTTTTTGGGCTCCAGGCATTACTTTTGCAGGTGGAGACTGTAACATATCAGTAAATGAATGTGATGTTTTTATATAAAAAAACAAACGTTGATCTGTTGCCCAAGCTTCGGAAAATCGAAATCCTGATAATTCCGTATCAGAGATCCTTTCAATCTTTGCGTCTAATACTTTATCTCGATGTAAAAGATCTAAAATAGTCACTTGATTTTCAGAAGAAGGGAATTGATATTTATGTATGCCACTTCGCTTGGAAACGGTTAATTCGACATCAATATTTGTAGAATCCAAATGCACTTTATAAAATCCAGGCTCGGCAACTTCGTTGTCATGACTAAAATGAGCACGATACCCATTTTTGCCATCTGCTCCATTATTAAAAGCGATTTTGTTTGTTGGCATTAAGAGTATATCTCCATAATCTGAAACTCCTGTGCCACTTAAGTGTGTGTGAGAAAAGCCGTAAATATAGTCATCACTATAATGATAGCCAGAACAACCATCCCAACCATCCAAACGTGTGTCAGGTGAGAGTTGCATCATCCCAAAAGGCATCGTCGCTCCAGGATAGGTATGACCATGTCCGCCAGTTCCAATAAATGGATTGACATATGAGATAAGTGGTTTGTCTTTTTTAGCAGGTAAAGTTTCTGAGTTTTCTTTGCAACTAAGTATTAAAAGAAAAATACTGAAGTAAGTAAGGATTTGCTTCATTAGTGTTTATTAAAATAGAAGCTGAAAGATAGTAAATCTTAACTTATAGTTAAATAAGTTTTAACAATGATTACTGCGCTCCAAATTGACCTATATTTGATAAAATTGTACTATGATTCGTTGGATACTATTTGTTGTAATTTTTGCCATTATTGATATTTATGCTTTTCAAGCAGTTAAAACTACCTTTAGAAATAAGTGGGTAAATATTGCGTATTTAATGATTTCAATAGTTGTTATAGGGAATTTTATTTATCAAATTTCGACTTCTGGAAGAGGAGGTTTAAATACCAAAATGAACTTTGCAATTGGGTTTTTATTGACCTTATACATTCCGAAAATGGTTATTATGATTATGATGTTTGGGGAAGATATATTAAGGGTTCCACAAGCAGCATTTCGTTATTTCACGGAAGGATCAGATCCAAGTGGTTCTTATATGCCTTCAAGAAGAGTATTTGTGAGCAAGATTGCTTTAGGTCTGGCTACTATTCCATTTGCATCTTTTTTATATGGCATGATTATAGGAAAATACAATTTTAAAGTCCTTAAATATGCTCTTTATTTTGAAGATTTACCTGAGGCTTTTGACGGTTATAAAATTACTCAAATTAGTGATATTCATATTGGCAGTTTTGATAATAAAGAAAAAGTAGAATATGCTATTGATTTAATAAATGAACAAGCCTCTGATGCTATTTTATTTACAGGAGATTTGGTGAATAATAGAGCTGATGAAATGTTAGAATGGAAAGATAGTTTTGCAAAATTAACGGCAAAGGATGGTATGTATTCCGTTTTAGGGAACCATGATTATGGTGACTATGTACGTTGGGATTCCGAAGAATTGAAACTTCAAAATTTAAAAGACTTACAAAAGGTACAGAAAGATATTGGGTTCGATTTATTGATGAATGAAAGTAGGTTTATAGAAAAAGAAGGTCAGCGAATTGCAATCGTTGGAGTTGAAAATTGGGGAAAAGATTTTAAGCAAAAAGGAGACTTAAAAAAAGCGAGTCAAACTGTTGATGCTAATGACTTTAAAATTCTTATGAGTCATGATCCATCACATTGGGAATACCAAGTTATTGATGATGATTATCAGTACCATTTAACATTAAGTGGTCATACACACGGTATGCAGTTTGGCATTGAAATTCCAGGATGGATAAAATGGAGTCCTGTAAAATGGCGTTATAAATATTGGGCTGGAATTTATGAGCAAAAGAAACAACTCATTAATGTAAATAGAGGTTTTGGTGTGCTGGCATATCCAGGGCGTGTTGGGATTTGGCCAGAAATAACTGTAATTGAGCTTAAAAAAGGCTCAAAACCAGCTTAATAGGATTGAAAAGTTGTTTTTAAAATAAATTTGATTATTTTTATTAATACGTTAGATAAACCTATTTAACATATTGGTTTTCAAAACGAATAAAAAAATTGTAGGTTTGTAATTACATACTTGACTTTAAAA
>CALGIH010000274.1 GCA_937916035.1 uncultured Lacinutrix sp. | reverse complement strand
CCTTAAAAATATCATCTCTTCCTAATTCAAGAACTTCTTTTAAGAAATCTTTCAATTTCATCCAATCGAAATTGTCTTTTTGACCAACATTTATAAAGTAACGCGTAGAATTGTCGCTCTTACCATAGTCACGCCCACCATCACTATCTCTATCACTTCCACGAGAATCAGTTGCATTAAGATTTTTTGTTTTCTGATAATAGTTATAGAAACGCGTAAACTCTACTGAGAAGAATTTTTTAATTAATTAGTCTTTCGTAGTATCTTTAAATAATTCATTAATACTAGTAAGGTACTTGTCAATTTCATGATTCACTTCGGTATTATGAATTTTATCTGCAAGTGACATTAACTGTACTTCGCAAATTTCCATACCATCAGGAATCTCCTTTTTCTCAAATTCCTTTTTAATAATGCGCTCAATACTTTTTATCTTTCGAACCTCACTTTTCGAAACAATGACCATAGAGATTCCTGTCTTTCCTGCACGTCCAGTTCTACCAGAACGATGCGTATAGATTTCGGGTTCATCAGGTAGTTTGTAATTTATAACGTGAGTAATATCGTCAACATCAATACCACGAGCAGCTACATCTGTAGCAACTAACATTTGAATTTGTTTGTTTCTAAACGATTTCATCACCAAATCACGTTGGTTCTGACTTAAATCGCCATGTAAAGCACCAGCACTATAACCATCTTCAATTAAGTTTTCTGCAACTTTTTGAGTATCTCGTTTTGTGCGACAAAAAATTACTGAGAAAATATCTGGATTAGCGTCGCATAAGCGTTTTAATGCTTGATAACGATCTCTAGCGTTTACTAAGTAATATTCATGAGATACCTGATTCGTACTTTCGTTTTTATTTCCAACAGTGATTTCTATTGGAGAACGCATGAATTTTTTAGCAATTACAGAGACTTCTTTAGGCATGGTAGCCGAAAATAGCCACGTACTTTTCTCTTTAGGTGTATGTGATAAGATATCAGTAATATCTTCAAAAAACCCCATGTTTAACATCTCATCAGCTTCATCTAAAACGGCATATTTAATTTTAGAAATGTCAACCAAACGTCTGCTAATCATATCTTTCATACGACCTGGAGTAGCTACAATAATTTGAGCTCCACGCTTTACTTCTCTAGCTTGATCAGTAATACTTGCTCCACCATAAATGGCAGTAACATTTAATCCTTTATAATATTTACCATACTGTTTTATCTCGTTGGTAATTTGTAAACAAAGTTCACGTGTAGGAGAAAGGATAAGCCCTTGTGTAGTTCGGCTTTCGACGTCAATCTTTTGCAGCATTGGAAATCCGAAAGCAGCAGTTTTACCGGTTCCTGTTTGTGCCAAAGCAACTAAGTCGCTATCATTTTCTAATAAAAGTGGAATTGATTTTTCTTGAACTTCACTAGGTTTTTCAAAACCTAAGTCAGTAATGGCCTTAATGATATTTTCTTCAAGACCGAGTTTTTGGAATGCGTTCATTCTAAATTATAAGTATTCGATTATGTTTTGTGGTGTTACAAAAGAAGCGAATCGACATACTTAACCTTAAACTTCTAGCAACACATCCTCACTCTGAGGAAATAAAACTCTTTAATTCTGAGTTTCAGCGTGCAAAGATAGTTATTTATTTAACATTCATATCATTTAAAACAGAAACTAATTTATTTACAGCTTTTCCGCGATGTCCAATACTGTTTTTGAGGGTTAATTCCATCTCCGCAAACGTCTGCTTATGTCCATTTGGTATAAAGATAGGATCATAACCAAATCCTTTTTCACCACTTTCTTCCATTGTAATTTCTCCTTTGCAGATTCCTGTAAACGTTTTTAGTTCGCCATTAAGATGTAAAGCAATAACGGTTTTAAATTGGGCATTTCGGTTGGTTTTTTCTTTTAGATTCTTTAGTAGTAAATTCATATTGTCATCAGCATTACGTTGCGCTCCTGCATAACGAGCAGAATATACTCCAGGTTCGTTATTAAGTGCCTCCACTTCTAAGCCTGTATCATCTGCAAAACAGTCAAGACCATAGTGTGTTTTTATATATTCTGCTTTTTGTTTGGCATTCCCTTCTATGGTAGTTTGTGTTTCAGGAACATCTTCAAAGCAGCCAATGTCTTTTAAGCTAAGTAACTTAACATAAGAGGGTATAAGTACTTGAACTTCTTTTAGTTTATTAAGGTTGTTAGTTGCGAAAACGAGTTGCATTGGTTTGAGTGTTTTAATCGTGTAAAAGTAATGTTATAGTTTGTTGGTGCATAAATTAATAGCCTAGTTTTTGCTTTAGGATTTTTTAAAATTGTTCTAAAAGCGCGAGCACTTCTTTTTTATAACTTCTACTTATCGGAAGAGATTTTTCTGAAATCACAATTTCTTCGTTGGTAAAAGAATCAATATAATTAATAGCTATAATGTACGACCGATGAATTCTAATGAAACTACCTTGTGGAAGCTTAGCTTCAATAGCACTAATTGTTTCACGAGTTACTATAGTTGATTTATCGTTCAAGTGAATTTTTATATAATCACTATAACTTTCAATATAAATGATGTCGTTGAAAGCAATTCTGAGCATGCGTCGGTCTGAACGAACAAACATGAAACTATTGGTTTCCGTTTTGCTATTAGTTATTTCTAATGGTTTGTTATAAACTTCAAAATAAGCATTAACAGCCTTAAGCAAGCGTTCAAATGAAATGGGTTTTAATAAATAATCAACAGCCTACAGTTCAAATCCTTCCACTGCATAATCACGATATGCAGTAGTAAAAATAATTTTGATGTCTTTGTTGATGGATTTTGCAAATGAAATCCCTGAAATTTCTGGCATGTTTATATCTAAAAAAACAAGGTCGATATCATGATTGCTTATATAGTTGAATGCTTCAATGGCATTGCTGCAACTTGCAATAATATTGATGTTTTCAATTTCCGATAAGTGAGTGGCTATGATTTCTCTAGCGATTGCTTCGTCATCAATTATAAGGCACGATATGGTTTTATCTGATTTCAATAATTAGCGGTATTCAATATTAAACTTACTTTAAACAGATTCTTTTCACTTGCAATATTCAACTTATAATTGCCTTTGTACAATAAGGCAAGTCTTTTTTGTAAATTTTCTAAGCCAATACCTTTGGAGTTCTTCTCGGAATTTGATGATGTGTTTTCTATATCAAAATGAATCTTTTCTTCTGTACAAGTGATCCTGATTTTTATGCTAAGCAGACCATTTTTTATAATTCCATGCTTAAAACTATTCTCAATAAATGGAAGTAGGAGCATTGGTGCTATTTGTGTGTTTTCTGAAATATTCTCTTTTATGAATGAGATGTCTAATGTGTCATTAAAACGCATTTTTTCTAATGCAATATAATCATCAATATGGTTAAGGTCATCCTTGATTAAAACTAAGGGTTTATCAACTTGATACAATAAGTAATCTAGCAAATTAGAAAGCTTTAAAATCATTTCGGGAGTTTCATCGGCTTTTTTTAAAGCAAAACCATACATCGTATTTAAGGTGTTGAATAAAAAATGAGGATGAATCTGCATTTTTAAATAATTCAACTCTTGCTCTTTGAGTTTTAGTTGGGTTTCAAGAATTTTTGTATCTAGTTTTTTTGTTTTTTCGGCATGTTTTAAGTTTAACTTCAATAGTTTGAAAGCACTCACTAAAACCACTACTAAATAAACTGCAACACTTACAAACAATAGGTTTCTGCTTATTGGAGGCAAATCATCATAGACAAAACTTGACAGGTAAATAAGTCCATAAAACACCGAAATCACTATAAGATATGACGATATTATTAGTGTATAACCACTGTATAAGGCAAAGAGGAAATACTTTTTTTTAATAAGATATTCTGGAATAAGCACATATATAGAAACATAAGTTGCTGCAATAGTTATTGGCATTAAAAATAAAGAGAAAGAAAATACATAAGTAAAATTGTTACTTTCAGTGCCAAAAAAATAGATATAAAAAAGGAGTACACCACACCAAAAAAGAGTGTGAAGTGCAATCCGTATTATTTTTTTAAAAATCGAATAAGATTTCGGCATAAAACCTAGTTAAGTTACAATATTAGCATATTTCTAATGGTATTTTTGATTTTGTAGATGAATAACGGAATTAGTGTGGGTTTTAACATTGCTGTTATAAAAGCTGCTAAATTGGTAGACTGTCGCATTTCAAAATTTTTAAAGCATAAATCTTTTATGTTTGCTTTATGTTTAATTAAAACCGTTAACTATGAATTTTTTATCACTTACTTCCGCAAGCTTAATTCTTGCCAATCCTTTTGTAGATCGTTTTAATGAAGGTGGTCCTGTACACATGACTTTGATACTTGGTTGTTTGGTACTAACTATTTTCTTTTTAGTAAAAGCATTTATGAGTAATACAAACGATCATGCTCAAACAAAAAAAATGATGCGATTAGTAGCAGAAGTTGGCCTTTTGGGCTTAGTAATAGGGTTTTTTGCTTCAATAGTAGGAATGATAGAATCTTTTGATGCCATTGAAGGTTTTGGTGGTGATATTTCACCAGGAATTCTTGCAGGAGGCATAAAAGTTTCTTTTTTAACCATACTTTTTGGGACGTTTACGTTTATTATCTCAAGAATAGGCTTGCTTATTCTGAAATGGAAACAAAAGGCATAGTTTTATATAAAAGAAAGCCTGTGAACAAACTCACAGGCTTTCTTTTGTTTAGTTGCGTATTAGTTTTTTTGTAATATTACCATTACTGGAAACCAACTTAAGTAGGTATATTCCTTTATATAGTGAGCTAACATTAAATTGTGGATTTCTAGGGTCAATTTTTTGAGTGATTATTTTTTTTCCAAGTACATCAAAAATTGTAACGCTTAGCGTTTGCAATGATTTTATATTTAAAACATTTCCATGTACAGGATTAGGAAATATGTTGACATTTAAAATGCTTACATCTGTTATTGATAAATTTCCCCATCTGTTCTCGGCATTTGATCCTCCCCAAATTACAGTCGCTAAATATGGATTGTCAATGAATGGATTTCTATTTCCTTGAGCAGCACTGATAACCGTATTACGTTGATCTTCAATTGGAGAAACAGGGTCTTCTGCATTCCACTGTAAAAATAAGTTTAAAGTTCCAACATCAGTAAAAGGTTCATTATATCTTAAATTTAAGTACATGATC
>CALGIH010000273.1 GCA_937916035.1 uncultured Lacinutrix sp. | reverse complement strand
AATATTATGAATATTGCCTATAAGGTGGGTTTTAACAACAAGGTTACATTTAATAAATCGTTCAAAAAGGCACTTTTAGTAACACCAACTCAATTTATAAAATCATTAAATTCTGAAGATTAGATTTTTTTATATTAAATTAAAATTCTTACTAAATTTTTAACAATGAAAATTAAATTTCTACTCCTTATAACTTCTGTTTGCATGATGAATATTACAACTTCTCAAAATAACCAATTACCTTATTATGAAATCCCAGAAGTTTCTGAAAGCTACACAGCAGGAACCGTTGTTGCTCGTATGATTGATGGACTTGGATTTAGATATTACTGGGCAACTGAAGGATTGCGTGCCGAAGATTTGACGTTTAAACCAAGTGACGATGCAAGAACAGCAGGAGAAACGGTAGATCATATTTACGGACTTACAAAAATGATTCTTAATTCTGCATTAAAGCAACCAAATGAGGCATCAGATGAAGTTGAAATGACTTTTGGTGAGAAAAGAGCCAAGACATTGAATATGCTTAAGCAAGCAGCTGACGTTTTTCGAGTTACAGAAGATTTAAGCCAATTTAAAATTGTGCTTAATCGTGGAGAAAATACAACAGAGTATCCTTTCTGGAATCAAATAAATGGCCCTATAGCGGATGCTTTATGGCATTGCGGACAAGTGATTACTTTTAGACGCTCTTCTGGAAATCCTTATAATTCAAAGGCTAGCGTATTTACAGGAACGGTTAAACAGTAGCGGTTCGTTTTGATTCTATACCAATTATTGTAATAACACCTGCAGTATAAGCTACTAAGTCTGAAAAATGAAAGGTATTGCCAAGTACTAATTTGGCATACATATTATCTTGTAAATTAAGCATTTCTAAAAATGTGGTAAGTTGTAAAAACTCAATTGCAAACGATATAATAAGTACTATTAAAGCCATCGATATTGGTTTGAGATTTATAAAGCTTTTGATTAGGCAGTATAGCAAAATAACAACTAAAAAATCTCCAAACGTATGTCTTATAAATCCTGATTTTAGAAAATAGGCTATACACACTTCAATTAAGAATAGAAGTATAAAAAGGAAGAAATATGTTTTGTTGAATTTCATGTTATTCAATTTGAAATATATTCCTCGTCCCTTGCAGTTATTGATGTTTTAATCCTGTTTCCAAATTTGTTTTTGTTCGGTTTTTCGATGATTTCCATAATAATGATTTTTCACTTTGAATTTCAAAGTATATTGATAAATTTTTTTATTTCTGTTTATTTATAATACGCTCTAAAGCCTCAATATGATTTTTAAATGCTTTTCTTCCAAGGTTAGTAGTGCTATAACGTGTGTTAGGTTTCTTGCCAATAAATTGTTTTTCAATGGCAATAAAACCCTCTTTCTCTAACCCTTTTAAATGGCTTGCCAAATTACCATCAGTTACTTCTAGTAATTCTTTAAGAGTATTAAAATCGGCATATTCATTCACCATTAAAATAGACATGATGCCTAACCTAATGCGATGGTCAAATGCTTTGTTTATGTTTGTTAGTAAGCTCATAATACTTCCTGCCAAAGCAGCAATTTTATTTAATGAATTAGAGTCGTTTGTTTTGTATAATCATAATGTAATTGATATTGCCATTATCTTTATTCGGCTGTTATTATTTCAATTGTCTG
>CALGIH010000272.1 GCA_937916035.1 uncultured Lacinutrix sp. | reverse complement strand
GCTGAACTCACAACTGTTGCCTTTGCTGATAATCATGTTGTTGAAGCAACCGTTACTGGGAATGGCGTTTATGAATTTAGTTTAGATAATGGTCCTTGGCAAGAGAGTCGTATTTTTGAAAATGTTTCTGGTGGATACCACATTGTAAAAGCAAGAGATTTAAATGGTTGCGGAATTGGTGTAACAACAATTTTAGTAATTGATTTCCCTAATTTCTTTACACCTAATGGAGATGGTTATAATGATACATGGAATATCCTTGGTATTGAAACTCAAGCTAACGCAAAAATTTATATATTTGACAGATATGGCAAGCTCCTAAAACAGCTTAGCCCAACTGGTGATGGTTGGAATGGTACGTTTAAAGGGGTGCTTTTGCCAACAAGTGATTATTGGTTTTCATTTGAGTATGATGAGCCAATTAATGGTAATCGTAAAACATTTAGAGACCATTTTACCTTGAAAAGATAAAATTGATATGAAATTTAAATTAGAAAAATTTTGCTTGATAGCAGTTATCCTCTTGTTTTCAAAAAACACTCTTGCACAAGAAGGTCTACCAATATATTCAGATTACTTAACTGATAACTATTATTTGATTTACCCTTCAATGGCTGGAGTTGCTAATTGTAGCAAAATTAGATTAACTGGAAGACAACAATGGTTTGGTAAAGATGAAGCACCAAGTTTAAATACCATGAGTATTAATGGAAGATTAGGAGACGGTCCTTCTGCAATTGGAGCTATCGCTTTTGCAGATAAAAATGGATATCACTCACAAACTGGAGCTTATTTAACGTATGCACATCATTTAATGTTCTCTAGAAATCCAATTGATTTAAACATGTTATCGTTTGGGTTAAGTGTTGGTTTTATACAATATAAATTGGATGAAACTTCTTTTTTAGCAGATGGCTTCGATCCAATTATTGCAGGAATTGAACAAAGTGCAACTAATTTTAATTTAGACTTTGGTTTCTCATATCACTTTCTGGACTTATATGCACATGCAACGGTTAAAAATGTACTCGCAAATGCAGGCATTAATTTTAACGAGCAAGGCTTAAGCTATGACAACTTAAGAACGTATTTGTTTTCAGTAGGAAATGTGTTTAGTAAGCTTGGTAGTGAAATGAGTTATGAGCCATCTATAATGTTTATGCGTCGTGATGCTACTAAAGAATCTTCTGTAGATGTAAATATAAAAGCGTATAGACAAATGGACTTTGGGAAACTTTGGGCTGGCTTATCATATAGAAGAAGTTTAGATGGTGCCGAGTTTTTAGATGGTTCTGGAGTGAGTAGTCAGAAGCTGCAATATATTACACCTTTAGTTGGTGTTAATTATAAAGATTTTGTATTTGCTTATACCTATTCGTATCAGGCAAACTCAGTCGTATTTAATAATGGAGGTTTTCATCAATTGACACTTGGATATAACTTTAATTGTGTTCGTGAAAAGTATGAATGTAATTGTCCTAGTGTAAATTAGTAATTAAACTTAATAAAGGAAATCATAAGATTCCTTTTTTCAAGGGAATTTAATATGCCAATCATAAAACCAGTAAACGGAAAATCACCAGAAATACCAGACGATTGTTACATCGCTGAAAACGCCACTATTGTTGGAGAGGTAACCATGGGAAGCCAATGTAGCATTTGGTTTAATGCAGTCATTCGTGGTGATGTGAATTATATCAAAATGGGAAACAAAGTCAACGTTCAAGATGGGGCAGTGATTCATGCAACCTATAAAACAAGTCCAACAACTATTGGAAATAATGTTTCTATTGGTCATAATGCCATTTTACATGGCTGCACCATTCATGATAATGTGCTTATAGGCATGGGAAGCATTGTAATGGACGATTGTGTTATTGAGAGCAATAGTATTATTGCTGCAGGTGCAGTGGTCACAAAAAATACGAGGGTAGAAGCAGGCAGTATTTATGCTGGAATGCCAGCCAAAAAGATAAAAGATATTAGCAAGGAACTTATTTCGGGAGAAATAAACAGAATTGCTGATAATTATGTGAAGTATTCAAGTTGGTTTAAA
>CALGIH010000271.1 GCA_937916035.1 uncultured Lacinutrix sp. | reverse complement strand
ATTACAGCATCAGTCATACCGTTTTTAACCAATTTCAAACTCTTTATTCGGTTATCTACGTCTTTAAAAATTGGTCCCGAAAAATTAATAGTATCAATTTCTATTTGATCTTTATCTAAATGATCATATAAATAACGCAACAATTTTTTTGGTTCGTTATACTTATAAAATGCACCATAAATCAAGTTTGTTCCTAGTATTCCTAATGTTTCTTGTTGCAGTCTTGCATCATTTTCTCTAAAACGTAAATGCAAAACAATATCATTATAAGGTTGATCTGGCTCTAGTTGGTACTTAACACCAACCCAACCATGTCCTTTGTATTTCTTAGCAAAATCGATAGTTTCAACTGTGTTGGCAAACGAAAAGAATAGTTTATTTGGATGCTTTTCACGTGAGATGCGCTCTTCTATCAAACCAATCTCATGGTTTAACATTTTTCTTAATCGTGCTTCTGTAACATAGCGCTTGTCATTTTCAATTCCATAAATGGCATCACTAAAATCTTTGTCATATGCAGACATTGATTTTGCAATTGTTCTTGAAGCACCACCAGCTCTAAAAAATTGCCTTACTGTTTCTTGTCCTGCCCCAATTTCGGCAAAAGATCCATATATATTCTCGTTCAAGTTTATACGAAGTGCTTTCTGTTTTAAAGAAGGCACATTTTCGATAACCATATCGCCTTTAAGGGTAATTTCCATCTATAATTTATTGAATTAACTGTCTTTAACAAAGGTATTAAAATAGAGGCGCAAAGAAAAAAATAAACCTTATTTTTGTTATAAAATTAACACATTTGAAAGTTACATTTTTAGGAACAGGAACTTCACAAGGAATTCCAATAATTGGCAGTAGCCACCCAGTTTGCTTAAGCACCAACAAAAAGGATAAACGTTTACGTGTTTCTATTTTAGTTGAATGGGATGATTTCGCTTATGTGATTGATTGTGGCCCTGATTTTAGATATCAAATTCTAAGAGCAAATTGCTCTAAAATTGATGGCATTGTGTTTACACATGAACACGCAGATCATGTAGCTGGTTTGGATGACATTAGACCCTTTTGTTTCAGGCAAGGACCATTACCAATTTATGCGCATAAACGTGTAATTAAGGCATTTCATGAACGTTTTGCTTATATTTTTGAAACCAAAAACAGGTATCCTGGTGCTCCAAGTGTATCCACTTTTGAAATAAAGAATGAACCTTTTTTACTTGGAAACCTGAATGTTATTCCTATTAATTTATACCATGATAAATTGCAAGTTTTCGGATTTAGATTCAAGAATTTAGCTTATTTAACAGATGTAAAGACTATTGAGAAAGAAGAAATTAAAAAGCTTCAAGGTTTAGATGTTTTGATAGTTAGTGCTTTAAGAATTGAACCTCACCAATCTCATTTTAATCTTGAAGAAGCTCTAGAATTTATTGATCTCATTAAGCCAAAAAAAGCTTATCTCACTCATATTAGTCACATGTTAGGCTTTCATGATGACGTACAACAAATACTTCCTGAGAACGTTTTTTTAGCTTACGATAATTTAGAATTAAACTTATAATTAACAATCTATGAAACATCCGTGATAATAATTAGTCAAAAAAAGAATAATTATAAGGATGTTAAATGTGACTCCAGATAACTATCTGGATGCAAACAAAAACATAACACATGAAAAGTAAAGTATTTTTATATCTATTTGTATTTGCACTATTACTAGCCATATTTCAATATGTGAACTTCAAAAATGTATTTGAAATTTATGAAAGTAAATTGAATAAAGCTGACGAACGCGTTGAAGCTTATAAAGATTCAATTATGTCTTTACATGGTGAGGTATTGGATTTGATGTATTTTAATTTAGAGAATAATGATGATGCTCTGAGTTATTTTGAAAGTGATGGTTACGATACAGCAGAATTGATTCCATTTATTAAAGATGAAATTTATAAGTTAAACGAAAATAAGGATGAACATCCTTTAGTGCCTTATGTGTCAATGACAGATGGACGAATGCTTATTAATAAAGTACGACTCTTAAATCATAAATGGATCTTAGCCGATTTCTCAGATGGGAAACATTGGGGAGAATTATTTATAACTTATGAAATTATTGATAAGAAAGAACTAAAATTCAAATTGGTGGAATCATTTATGTATCCTACCCAAACGCATTAAACCTTATTTTTTAACCAAGCTTTTAACGAGAAGAAATTTTGTGGTGCAACACCATGTCCTACAGGGAATTCTTCATAGATATAATCTACGTTCAGTTTTTTAAGAATTTCAGGAGTCCGTCTAGCCCAATCAACAGGAATCACTTGATCTACGCTACCATGTGAGCAATAAAAGTTTAGTTTGCTTAAATTATTGCTTTTAAAATTGTCTTTAATAATATCCAGATTGATATATCCACTAAGCGCAACTACATTTCTTATTTTTTCAGGATAGCTTAAAGCCACAGCATAGCTTAGGATAGTTCCTTGACTGAATCCTAATAAAGTTATGTTGTTTTTATTTATTGGATAAGCTTCAACAACTTCATCAATAAAATTAGAGATTTTATCACGAGATTCTTTGGCTTGTTCATCATCGCTCCATTTTTTTTGATCGGCATCAAAATTAATTGCGTACCAAGCATTGCCATTAGGTTGCATCTTATATGGAGCTCTTACTGAAATGATAAAAAGTTCTTCTGGAAGTTCCGAAGCAAATGAAAACAAATCACTTTCATCGCTACCATAACCATGTAACATAATTAGTACAGGAGCATTTTCTTTTAAAGTAGATGGTCTTATAAGGTGGTGAAGTGATAAGTTTTTCATTTAAGTTAATTGCCTAAACCAGCAAAAAGTTTTTGGTATAGTTTTCCGAG
>CALGIH010000270.1 GCA_937916035.1 uncultured Lacinutrix sp. | reverse complement strand
GCAACAGGTTTGGTAGGTCAGGAAATTGTAAAGCAATGCCATGACCAAAATATTGCTGTCAATTACTTATCTACATCCAAATCAAAACTAGAAAATAAAACTAATTACAAGGGGTTTTATTGGAATCCTAAGTTAGGTGAAATTGATAGCCAATGTTTTAATGATGTTGATGTAATTATCAATCTGGCAGGAAGTACTATAGCAAAGCGTTGGACAGATAGCTATAAAGAGGAAATTGAAAAAAGCAGAGTAGATGCTCTTCAATTACTCTATAAAGCAATAGAAAATGAAAGCGTTCCAATTAAACATCTTATTTCTGCAAGTGCTATCGGTGTTTATCCAGATTCGTTAACCCATTATTATGATGAAGACTTTAAAGACTTTGATAATCGGTTTTTATCAGATGTTGTTAGGTCTTGGGAAAAAGAAGCAAATCGTTTTAAAAAACTCAATATAAAAGTTTCAAAAATTAGAATAGGCATTGTTTTATCTAATAAAGGAGGAGCTTTGCCACAACTAGTTAAACCAATAAAGTTATTTGCTGGTAGTGCTTTAGGGAGTGGGAATCAATGGCAATCATGGATACATATTAAAGATTTGGCAGCTTTGTTTTTATTTGTGATGCAAAATAAACTTGAAGGTAAGTTTAATGGAGTAGCGCCAAATGCAGTGACTCAAAAAGAACTCGTAAAAGATATTGCAGAGGCTGTTCAAAGACCAATAATTTTGCCAGCAGTTCCAGAGTTTATGTTGAAATTAATTTTGGGTGAAATGAGTGCGCTTGTGCTAGAAAGCCAACGTGTAAGCTCAAAGAAAATAGAACGTTTAGGATATAAATTTAAATATTACCATTTAAAACCAGCACTTGAAGATTTGTTGTGATTTTTGAGGTTAGTTTAGTGTTTTTTTAAATATACTGTTTAGGTGTCTGTTATATTTCTTTCGACACTAAATACAAAGTATAAATCAAATAGAAGCTAAGTAGTGTTAATGCTTCCCATCTATCTAGCCTTTTTCTTTTACCTTTAAATATTGCGACTATTAGGAAAACTGTTCCTCCAATTAAAATAGCAAAATCTTGATTGAAATTTTTATTATATTCTATTGGATTTATTAAGCTACTAACAGAAAGGATCAGTAATATATTAAATATATTTGAACCAATAACATTTCCAATTGCTATGTCACTATTCTTCTTAATGGCAGCTACTATTGAGGTTACTAATTCAGGCAATGAGGTGCCAACAGCAATAATAGTTAATCCAATTATTTTTT
The DNA here is from genome assembly GCA_937916035.1 of uncultured Lacinutrix sp. GTDB lineage: Bacteria > Bacteroidota > Bacteroidia > Flavobacteriales > Flavobacteriaceae > CAJQLB01. The sequence goes on along the minus strand of CALGIH010000270.1, from coordinate 2,507 downwards.
GACTCACACCTAAATCTGTAGCTATATCAATACTATTATCAACTACTAGTTTTCCTCCAATAATTAGTCCAATAAAACCAATTGAAATTAAACTCCAAATTTTTAAGTTTGACTTTTGACTATATTCAACGACTACAGTTTTGTTCGTTTTTATTTGCCTAAACATATAGTATAAGAAGCAAATGAAAAATAAGAGTAATATAATTCCGTCAAGTCTTGATATCCCTGAGTTTGAACTTATAAAAAACTCGTTTGCTAGTCCAAATAAAACTATTGTACATAATAGTGAAATAGGGATATCTCTCCAAGCCGTTGAGGATTGTACTGTAATAGGATAAACTAATCCTGCTATTCCAAGTATAATAAACAAGTTAAAATTATTGCTGCCTATTACATTTGCGAATACTATATCTGAAAGGCCGTTAAATGAAGCGACTGAATTTACTACTAATTCAGGTGCTGAAGTTCCAAAAGCAACAATGGTCAATCCTATTACCAAATCAGGAATATTGAATTTTTTCGCCAAAGAGGATGCGCCTTCTACAAGCCAATTGGCTCCAAAAATTAAGCCCAAAAACCCAACTATAATTAATGTTATTGAAGCAAACATATTTATTCTTTCTCTGTTTTTTTTAGGTCGCAGCTAACTTTAATGTTATGACATCGTGTTAACACTTCGACATCATTCAATGCAAGTTAATTTGGGTAATCCAGATAGCTGCTAGGACAAGATAAACGAAATTAGTTTATTTTCTGATACTGTCAATAAAAAAGCCACTCAATATCGAGTGGCTTTTAGTAAAATATATTTTGGTAATATTTAAGACTTCTTTGCCTTAACAGTTACTTTTAATTCAATATCATCATTAATGAATTTATCACCTAAATCATCAAAAAAGGATTTTGAACCATATTGTACATTCCATTTAGATCTGTCAATAGTAAACATTTCACTAGTTAAGGTAAACGTATCACCATCTTCAGTTGTAGTTACTGGAAATGTTACATTGTTTTTTACATCTTTCAATGTTAAATTACCAGATAGCATAGATTTTCCATCAACCATTTCAAATCCTGTAACTTCAAAAGCAGCACTTGCGTGTTTCTCAACATCAAAGAAATCAGCACTTTTTAAGTGACCTTCAAGTTTAGCATTTGCTTCACTGTCAGATAATGAATTCATGTCAATAATAAAAGAACCAGTTTCTAATGTTCCGTCATTAACAGTAAAAACACCTGTTTCAATTTTTATAGTTCCATTGTGTTTACCAGTTGGCTTGTATCCTGTCCATTCAATCACAGATTCAGTTGCATTAGCCATGTATTTTGTAGCAGCAACTTCAGAAGTTGCTACTTCTGCAGCATCAGTTGTTACAGCTTCATCAGCTTTTTTCTTACAGCTTACAACTGCTGCTCCAATTGCAAGAATCGTTAAAAATTTTAAAAAATTTGTTCTCATTGTTATTAGTGTTTATTGTTTGATGCAAAAGTACTTAATGAAAAAATGATTTTTGTTAAAAAAAATCAAAATTATTTTAGTGACATTTTGACATTTTAACAATAATGGCAGTACTTTTGCCAACTATTAATGACGAATAAAATTATAATATTCGAGTTTATAAAATTATGAGTAAGAAAAGCAAGAAAGACGTGATAGAAGAGCAGGTTGATGAAAATGAGAACCAGACTATGCAAGAAGAATTAGAAACAGTGTCTGTTGAAGAGCAATTACAAGAAGACCTAAAAAATGAAAAAAATAAGTTTTTAAGACTCTTTGCAGAGTTTGAAAATTATAAAAAACGCACCAACAAAGAGCGCATAGATTTGTTTAAAACGGCAGGTCAAGATGTAATGGTGTCTATGCTTCCAGTGCTTGACGATTTTGAGCGTGCTCTAAACCATATAGAAGATGATAAAGAAGCCGAAGACTTACGAAAAGGTGTCTTGTTAATTTATCAAAAACTATTATCAACACTCGAACAAAAGGGATTATCTGTGATTAAAGTTGAACAAGGAGACACGTTTAATGCGGATGATCATGAGGCAATAACTCAAATTGCAGCACCAACTAAAGATTTAAAAGGTAAAATTATTGACGTTTTAGAAAAAGGATACAAACTTGGTGATAGAGTGATTCGTTTTCCAAAGGTTGTAATTGGTCAGTAAAAAGAATATAAATTAAAAAAAAAGACCTTTCCTTGGGAAGGGCTGGGATGGGAAATGGCAAAACAAGATTATTACGAAATATTAGGAATTAATAAAGGAGCGAATGCAGCTGAAATAAAAAAGGCTTATCGCAAAATGGCTCTGAAATACCATCCTGATAAAAATCCAGATAATAAAGACGCAGAAGAACACTTCAAAAAAGCTGCTGAAGCATACGAAGTTCTAAGTGATGCCGATAAGAAAGCTCGATATGACCAATTTGGTCATCAAGCATTTGAAGGTGGAGCTGGAGGCTTTGGTGGAGGAGGCATGAATATGGATGACATATTCAGTCAGTTTGG
>CALGIH010000269.1 GCA_937916035.1 uncultured Lacinutrix sp. | reverse complement strand
CAATAGTATCAAACAAAAATAAAGATGTTCTCAGGTAATTAATTTTGTTTCTCAGTATTACAGCAAACACTGCTGAACCTAAAATAACATAGGTGAAAGTCATGTCTTTCATCCAACCAACTGGCGTTTGACCAATCAATATATCACGTAAGGTCCCTCCTCCTACTGCTGTTACGAAAGCAATTATTAAGATTCCAAAGGGATCCATTTTTTTGTTCATCGCTACCAAAACTCCTGAAATGGCAAAGGCAATAGTTCCTAAAAGATCAATGATGTAAAACAAACGCTTAGCAATTAATTAGAAGTCAAAAATACTCGATTCTACTTAAGTATTTATAATGTGTTTAGTAATATTTTTGAGATACTTCGGCTGAACTTCGACAAGCTCAGTGTGACACTCAGTATAAGCGATTCAAACCATTTTTATAAAAAAGAAAAATGGGTTCTATGCTTACATGTTTTGTGTATCGTAGTTATAATCTTTTAAAATCACATCAATAAATTGATGATCTGTAGTGTGTTTGATATCTTTTAATTCAAGCACCTCAACAATTTTACTTCGTAACTTTATAAGCGTTTTATTGTCTTTTGATTTTACAGCAGTCTTATAAGTGTCTTTTATGATTCTAGCATCATTGTCAGACAACTTAATAACCATTGGATACGTTGGCACATAATCTTGCTTTAAATCTTCCGAAATATTTTTTCCAACTGGCACTTTACCGTAATTAGTGTAATCATCAAACGTATGTAAAGGCGTTTCTCCGAGCGTTAAAATACGCTCTGCTATTTCATCTACTTTTAAATTAGCATCATTATACAATTCTTCAAACTTTACATGCAAATCAAAAAATGCTCGTCCTTTTATATTCCAATGAATACCTCTTAAGTTTTGGTAATACAATTGAAAATTTGCTAATAATGTATTTAAATCTTTAGCTAAAACTTTAGCTTTACCACTATCTAAACCTATACTATTTAATGTTGTCATGTCCTTTGTTTTTATTTACTACAAATTTAATCTATCAAAAAGGAGTTTTGGTATAAGTTTTATTGATAGTTTTTATATATTTATAGTCTAAAATTATTAAGATGACGATTACACAATTATATTATGTTTTGGCTGTTGCAGAAAATCAAAATTTCACCAAAGCTGCCGAAAAATGTTTTGTGACTCAACCTACGCTAAGCATGCAAATCCAAAAGTTGGAAGACCAATTGGATGTTCAAATTTTCGATAGAAGTAAAAAACCAATTGAGCTTACTGAAATTGGAAAAAAAATAGTTAATCAAGCAAAAAATATTGTTAACGAAGCGGAAAGAATAAAAGATATTGTAGATCAACAAAAAGGATATGTTGGTGGCGAATTTAGATTAGGCATTATTCCTACCATCATGCCAACCTTGCTACCCATGTTTTTAAAAACTTTTATAAAGCGCTATCCTAAAGTAAAGTTGAAGATTGAAGAGTTAACAACAGATGAAATTATTCAGCGTATTAACGATGGACACTTAGATGCTGCAATTGTTACAACACCTTTAAAAAATGACTCCATTAAAGAACGTCCTCTTTTTTATGAACCTTTCGTAAGTTACATACCGAAAGGACATCGTTTATATGAAAAGAAAAAAATAGACGTATCTGATTTAGAAATTGATGATATGCTTTTGCTTGAAGATGGTCATTGTTTTAGAGATGGTGTCATAAATTTATGCAAGTCATTTAAACAACATGATGAAGATAAGTTTCAACTAGAGAGTGGAAGTATTGAAATGTTGGTGAAATTATCAAATGAAGGCTTAGGTATGACCTTATTACCATATTTACATACGCTGGATGTTAAAGAAGCCGAAAAACCAAACTTACATCACTTTAACGATCCTGTTCCAGCACGCGAAGTAAGTATCATTTATCACAAAAGTGAATTAAAGATGCAAATTATTGAAGCATTACACGGTGTTATTTCTGGAATAATACGAGGTGCAATAGCATTTCAAAATGTCAATATTATTAGTGCTCTACCAAAATAAAAAAAAGCCACTCTTTAAAAGAGTCGCTTTTTTTTATGGTTTTAAATAAATTAAACATTGATTTAATTCTGGGTTCTGCTGAATCAGAGAATTTATGAAAATTTTCAACTCCTCAATTTCATAAGGTAATAAGCGTTGAAGTGCTTTTTCTAGTTCTCTACAGAATAACGTTGTGTCGAA
>CALGIH010000268.1 GCA_937916035.1 uncultured Lacinutrix sp. | reverse complement strand
GTTTAGAGGCGCTTTAGATTCTGTTGAAAAAGTTCAAGAATTAAAAAACAAAGGAAAAATAAACTTAATAACTCCTGCTGAAATAATTAGTATTGTTGGTGATTATGAAGTTAAAGCTGTTGTAGTAAAAGAATCAGATAATATTCACATAGATAAAGAATACGAATTAGAAACCGATCATTTCATTCCTCTTTTTGGCTTATCTCCAAAATTAGGCCCCATTGCAAATTGGGGACTTGAGATTGAAAAGAATGCTATTAAGGTGAACAACGCTTTAGATTACCAAACCAATATTCCTGGAGTTTTTGCCATTGGCGATGTCAATACATATCCTGGGAAACTCAAATTGATTTTATGTGGTTTTCATGAAGCAACGTTAATGTGTCAAGCGGCTTATCGAATTATAAATCCTGGAAAGAAATATGTATTAAAGTACACAACTGTTAGCGGAGTTGATGGATTTGATGGTACACGAAAAGAAGCACCAAAAGCTGTTATCAAAAAAATTAATTAGTGGAAAGCCAAGATATTAAAATTACAATTATAGATAGAGATGGTGTTTCGCATAACATAGATGCACCAACTGATATGGCAATGAACCTCATGGAAATTGTTCGTTTATACGAGCTTGCTCCAGAAGGAACCATTGGTATTTGTGGAGGAATGGCCATGTGTGCTTCCTGTCAATGTTATGTCTTGTCTGATCATGAACTTCCTGAAATGCAAGACGATGAAGAAGCAATGTTAAGTGAAGCATTTTATGTAAAAGACAATTCGCGCCTAGGTTGTCAAATTCAAATCTCACCTAAAATGGATGGTTTAGAAGTTGAGTTGGCTCCTGAGAGTTAATTATTAAGTCTTATAATCAATAAGTTTCCGAGGACCTTCTAACATCACTCTTACAATTTTTAAAGTGCCATCATCACTCGTGGCAATTTGCCATTTAATTAAAGAAATTTCACCTTTCTCAATTTCAATTCCTGTAATACTTCTTGGATGCACACAGCTACCATCATTAAAGAAAGCGATATCACCAGGATTTGGAAAACGTGGCCTGTGAGTATGACCTACAATTGTAATTAGGTTGTTGTTTTCTGCAATCCATTTTTTGGTTCTACGTTCAACTTTTATAAGTTCCTTGTAGTTTTTTGCAGGACTTGTTGGATCTGCAATTCCCATTACATTTAAAGGCTTCCAAAGGACTCTAACCAAAAAACGACTCCATCTCCAGAAGGTATAATTCCACCAATCTGCTTGATGACCATGGGTTAAAAATAACTCTTGTCCAGTTTCTGAATGCTTTAAGACAATACCTTCGTGATATTTTATATGACAGAACAATTCTACATCTTCTCCAAGTTTTTCATCAAAATAGGTAGACAAGTGTTTTTCTACATAATCTGGGTCGCTATAAACCATATCATGATTTCCCCAAATCATATGCAATCGTTCTTGCTCATGAAATTGCTTCATAAGCAGATACACATTTTTATGAGCCTCTAAAATTGGTTGAAATGATATATTTTCCCAAAGATCATCGCCATCTCCAATTTCACAATATTGAAAATTCTCTGTATAATAATGCTTTAAAGCGTGGAAATAAATGTTTCTATTATTGGCGAAATCATCTGCAAAACTATTGTCACCTCTATGGCAATCACTAAAAAGAATAAACTTACTAGAATTATCAAACAGAAGTACTTTTGCTTCTTTATAAGCACGATCTAATCTTGTTTTTGAAGACATTTAGTAAATGTAAATAAATTTCAACAAAAAATGCTTCTCAATTATAAGAAGCATTTATTATTCTTTATAAGGATAAATTATCCGTAAGAGTGAGTTGCCAAATGTGGCTTAATCACTACGAAAAGGCATTCAATCCAGTGATATCAAGTCCAGTAATTAGTAAATGAATATCATGTGTCCCTTCATAAGTAATCACACTTTCTAAATTCATAGAATGACGCATGATTGAGTATTCTCCAGTTATTCCCATGCCACCTAGCATTTGTCTAGCTTCACGAGCAATATGAATTGCCATATCAACATTATTACGTTTAGCCATAGAAATCTGAGCAGACGTTGCTGTTCCATTCTCACGCATAACGCCAAGTCTCCAAGCTAATAATTGTGCTTTGGTAATTTCGGTAATCATTTCAGCCAATTTCTTTTGTTGTAATTGAAATTGACCAATTGGCTTACCAAATTGAATACGTTCCTTGCTATATCTTAAAGCTGTATCATAGCAATCCATAGCAGCTCCTATTGCACCCCAAGCAATACCAAAACGTGCAGAATCTAAGCAACCAAGAGGTGCTCCTAATCCAGATTTGTTAGGAAGTAAATTTTCTTTTGGAACTTTTACATTGTCGAAAATAAGTTCTCCAGTTGAAGAAGCACGAAGCGACCATTTGTTATGTGTTTCAGGTGTTGAAAATCCTTCCATACCACGTTCAACAATGAGTCCATGGATACGTCCACTTTCATCTTTAGCCCAAACAACTGCTATTTGTGCAAAAGGAGCATTAGAAATCCACATTTTAGCACCATTCAATAAATAATGGTCGCCTTTGTCTTTAAAATTAGTAACCATTCCTGAAGGGTTTGATCCATGATCAGGCTCCGTTAAACCAAAACAACCAATCCATTCTCCTGAAGCTAATTTTGGAAGATACTTTTGGCGTTGTTCTTCGTTTCCATATTTCCAAATAGGGTACATCACCAATGATGATTGTACAGATGCAGTACTACGCACACCAGAATCACCACGTTCAATTTCTTGCATGATTAAACCATAAGAAATTTGGTCTAAACCTGCACCACCATATTCCATTGGAATGTAAGGTCCAAAAGCACCAATTTCCGCTAAGCCTTTTATAATTTGTGAAGGGAATTCTGCTTTTTGAGCATATTCTTCTATGATTGGAGAGACATCACGCTTAACCCATTCTCTTGCTGCATCACGTACTAATTTATGTTCTTCTGATAAAAGCTCGTCTAAATTGTAATAATCTGGAGCTTCAAATAAATCTGGTTTCATTGTCTAGTTTTTAATGCATCAAATTTAAAGAAAGCAAAGGAAATTATAACGTTTTAGGCCTAGAAATTTATTTGTTTAAAAATTTACTTACCAAAGTATGAAAATGATGCACACCTTGTTCTCTTGTTGGGGAAAATCGGCCAGCTTTATAGAACGATGAGCGCACGCCTTTTTGCACGTTCTCGACAACAAATTCATCTTCACGTTCTACTTTCTCAAGCCCACTTCCAGCACCTTTGCCAAGTTTTGAAGGATCATAAACATAAGAAATAAAAGAGACTTTAGTACGATTTAAGTCTAGAGGCTTCACGACGTTTACTGAAAGTCCCCAAGGGTAAAAATTAAACATCATGTTTGGGAAAACCCAATAATAATAGGCAGCTACATTTTTTCCATAATCAATATGGTCTTTAGGTAAATCAAAGACTTCAGTAGCTTGGTCTGTATAACCAATTTGTAAATTGCAATGCTCATAGATTTCAGTTTTATAACTGCCATAATCTAACACAGCATTTAAATCTTCATGAACAAAAGGCACATGA
>CALGIH010000267.1 GCA_937916035.1 uncultured Lacinutrix sp. | reverse complement strand
GAGCGTGCACAAAAATCACTTTCAGACTATAAATTAGAAGTGGTTTACAACTTCTAAAAAAAACATCATGCTTTCTAGACAACAAAAACATGTATTGCTAAAGTTTTTTAGCATGTTTTCTGTGGTTAGAGGTTACAATATCTTAGTTATAGTTATTGCGCAGTATCTTACTTCTATTTATATATTAGCGCATGACAAAACGATAAAAGAGGTTGTTTTTGATGTCAACTTATTAATGCTTGTATTGGCTTCATCTGTAACGATAGCTAGTGGTTATATTATTAATAATTTCTATGATTCTGAAAAAGATTTAATTAATCGTCCACAAAAATCAATGTTGGATAGATTGATAGGTCAAAACACTAAATTGGTATTTTATTTTGTGCTCAATTTTATTGCAGTCATTTTCGCTAGTTATGTATCAGTTAGGGCTGTCATTTTCTTTTCAATCTATATTTTCGCAATTTGGTTTTATTCACATAAGCTCAAAAAATTACCAATAATTGGGAATATTACATCGGCAATTTTAACGATCACACCATTTTTTGCAGTGTTTATTTATTACAAAAATTTTGAGACTGTCATTTTCGCGCACGCCATGTTCTTGTTTTTAATTTTGTCAATGCGAGAACTCACAAAGGATCTAGAAAACATTAAAGGTGATTTGGCATTAAATTATAAAACCATACCCATTGTTTATGGTGAAAAAACATCCAAAATAATGTTGACTATTTTGTCGTTGTTAACCATAATTCCAGCTTATTTTTTAATTTTTAAATTCAATATTGGAAACATGAACTACTTCTTCTATATGAGCATGATATTGCTTATTGTATTTACGGTGTTAATACAAAAAGCACAAACAAAAATGCAATATTTAATACTTCATAACATCTTAAAATTTATAATTGTTGCAGGCGTTTTTAGCATTGTATTAATTGATGTAGATTTACTTTTAAACCGAATTTTGTAATGGATACTAAACTAAAAATCGCAATGGCTCAAATGGCTCCTGTTTGGCTGGATAAACAAGCAACCTTAAGTAAAGTTGAAAAAGCTATTGTTGATGCATCTAAAGAAGCTGTTGAATTAATTGTTTTTGGCGAAGGATTAATTCCTGGTTATCCATTTTGGTTGGCGCTAACTGGAGGAGCAGAATGGGACAAAAAAGTAAACAAAGAGCTACATGCACATTACGTTTCCAATGCTATTACTATTGAAAATGGCGATTTAAAGGCTATTTGTCAATTGGCAAAAGAGCATAACATGGCTGTGTATTTAGGTGTTATTGAAAGACCTATAGATCGTGGAGGTCATAGTATTTATGCATCCTTAGTTTACATCAATCAGGCTGGAGAAATAAAATCAGTGCATAGAAAGTTGCAACCAACATACGATGAGCGCTTAACATGGTCACCAGGAGATGGTAATGGCTTGCAAGTTCATCCACTTAAGCAATTTACGGTTGGAGGATTAAACTGTTGGGAAAACTGGATGCCTTTACCAAGAACGGCACTTTATGGTTTGGGTGAAAACTTGCACATTGCAGTTTGGCCTGGAAGCGATCATAATACCAAAGATATTACACGTTTTATTGCTAGAGAAGCACGTTCGTATGTGGTGTCAGTGTCTTGCTTAATGACTAAGAATGATTTTCCTAAAAACACGCCTCACTTAAATGAGATTCTTAAAAACGCACCTGATACACTAGCAAATGGAGGTAGTTGTATTGCTGGTCCTGATGGAGAATGGATTATTGAACCTGTTGTTGGTAAAGAAGGATTAATCATACAAACAATCGATTTTAATCGTGTTTATGAAGAACGTCAAAACTTTGATCCAGTTGGCCATTATTCACGTCCTGATGTCACTAAATTGACTGTAAATAGAACGCGTCAATCAACAACAGAATATTTCGATTAATATTAACTATTGTATTACCTTTGCCAAAAATTAAGTAATCATGAGCAGACAGCAAGGTAGTGGCGGAAAAGGGAAATCTTCTGGAAGAAGTTTCAAGGATAATAAGGATAATGCGGCTAGTAGAAGCAGCAGTAAGCCTAAGTCCAAAAGCTTCGCTAGAGGGAATGCTCCAGTTAAAAAGAAAGTACAACCACAAACACCTTCTAACCCAAACGAAATTCGTTTAAATAAATACATTTCTAATTCAGGTATTTGTTCACGTCGTGATGCAGATATGCACATTAGTATTGGAAGTGTGACTGTTAATGGTAAAGTGATTACTGAAATGGGTTATAAAGTGAAGTTAGAAGACGAAGTTCGTTTTGATGGCTCACGAGTGAATCCAGAAAAAAAGGCTTATGTATTGCTTAATAAACCTAAAGGATTTGCAACTACTTCAAGTGAAGGAAAAGGCAGAACTGTGATGGACTTGGTTGCCAATGCAACGAGTTCTCGCATTAATCCAATTGGAAGACTTGGTAGAAACTCAACAGGTTTGTTGTTATTTACTAATGACGAAAATATTCATGCAAAATTCACCAGTTCAAAAAATGGTGTAGCGCGTTTGTTTCAAGTAGAGCTAGATAAAAATTTAAAATACGAAGATTTAAAGCAAATAAAAGAAGGCTTTAAAATTGATGGGAAATTAATTGCTGTTTTAGATATTAGCTATATTAATGGTGCTCCAAAAAATGAAATTGGTTTAAAAATAAAGAATACAGGAAACTCAATTATCAGAACTATTTTTGAGCATTTTAAGTATGACCTCATTAAAGTAGACTGTGTGATGATTGCCGAACTTACCAAAAAAGATATTCCACGAGGACATTGGAAACACTTAAGTGAACTAGAAGTGAATAACTTGAAGATGCTTTAATTTTTTGGAGGTTCGTTTAACGTTGTTGTATATGGTTTGTTGCGTGTTTTAAACACCTAATTTAGTAAATACAAACCGAATTGAAAATCCGCTAGGATTTTCGTAAGTAGGCTAGAACTAGCAATAAATTATATACGGTGTTGGTTGCTGTTTTTAGACCATAATGTATCCTGTTAATTTGTATATTCACGTCATATTTTGATTTTTAGTACTTAACTCTAATGAATTATTGTTTATAATCAATACTCAAAAAACATTTCTTGAATTTTATTTTTGTCGCTAGTTGTAGTTAAGGCAAGCATTAAAAGTATCCTTGCCTTTTGCGGATTTAGATTATCCGATACTATTGTGCCAAGCTTGGAATCGTCAATCTCGCCAACAATGTTGATGGATACCCTTCCTGAAACTACTCTTGACGACCGAACTACTTTGATATCTTTTTTTACGGCATTTTTTACCGATTCCAAAATGGATTTATTAAAACTGCCACCTCCAGTACCTGCTATAATTATTCCTGCAACCTTGTTATCTATAAAAGCATTTATTGCAACATTTGAGGCATCAGCATAAAAGTAAACAATTTCTACTCTGGGTAATGAATCAATTTTACTGACATCAAAAGCAGCAGGACCACCATGCCTGTTTAGTGTCTGCATATTGTAAAATACTTTCGAATCATATACCTGTCCTAACGGACCTGTATTTGGGGATGAGAATGCGTTCACATTTGTCATGCTTGTCTTTACTACATTTTTGGCATCATAAATATTATCATTAAAGTATAGCAATACACCTTTACCTTTACTGCTAGTATCACTTGCTACAATAATCGCATCATATAAATTTTTAGATCCATCAGAACTTATGGCTGTTGCTGGACGCATGGCTCCAGTTAAAACAACTGGTTTATCTGATTGAACAGTAAGATTCAGAAAATAAGCGGTTTCTTCTAGTGTATCTGTACCGTGAGTTATTACAATCCCATCCGCTTCATTTTTAGCAAATATTTCGTTGATGCGTCTTGCAAGTTTTATCCAAATGTCAACAGTCATATTATTACTTCCAATCGATGCTATTTGCTCTCCCTGCACAATGGCTTTTTGAGTGATTGAAGGAATGTCTTTTAGCAACTCCTCTATTGGAATTTTGCCTGGAACATAACCTGCTTTATCTGAATTGGGTTGTTGTCCAGCAATAGTGCCGCCCGTTGATAGTACTATTACACGGGTTAAATTTTGAGCTGTCGCATAAAAAGTCAAGATGGAACAAAGGAATATTAGTAGTAATTTTTTCATGTGTAGATTCTTGTTGAGATGATGTTTATTTATTTCTGTCAGAAATTATTGCCGCAATTTGTGAATAGCAACCAACTTAATGATATGTCGTCGTTTTAATGACTTATATCAGGCGTTAAACGAATT
>CALGIH010000266.1 GCA_937916035.1 uncultured Lacinutrix sp. | reverse complement strand
ATATTCATTGACATTCTTAGCCACCAACACGCTTTACATTAAATCCTTTTTCTTTAAGAAGGCTCATTATTTTATCTCGATAATCACCTTGGATAATAATTTTATCATCTTTAAAACTGCCTCCAACGCTCAATTTAGTTTTTAACTCTTTGGCAAGTTTTTTAAAATCATCTATAGCTCCATTATAACCTTCAAGAATAGTAATGGGTTTGCCTTTGCGCTTTTCGTATTTACAAATTATTGGATCATTTTGTAACCAAATAGTATTCTCTTTTTGTGCTTCTTTAGGAGTTTCAGGTGCTTTATGGTCAGGAAATAAATTTTTAAGCTGGTCTTGTAAATCCATTACTTTTTAATCAACCCTAATTCTACCAAACGTTCATTTAAAAAATCTCCAGCCGTAATGTCATCAAATTGTTTCGGATTCTCTTTATCTATACAACTATCTAATACATCTAATTTCATGCGACTAATTGGATGCATAAAAAATGGAATGGAATATCGAGACGTTCCCCAAAGCTCTCTTGGTGGATTGATAACTCTGTGAATTGTAGATTTTAATTTGTTGTTAGTGTGTCTTGATAACATATCTCCTACATTTATCATAATTTCATCAGGTTCAGCAATTGCATCTAGCCATTCTCCTTTATGGTTTTGCACTTGAAGTCCACGACCTTGAGCTCCCATAAGTAGCGTGATCAAATTAATGTCACCATGAGCTGCAGCTCTTACTGCGTCTTTTGGTTCATTTAAAATTGGTGGATAATGAATAGGTCTTAAAATACTGTTTCCATTATGTATGTATTCATCAAAATACTTTTCTTCTAAATTTAAATGCAGAGCTAAAGAACGAAGGACATACATTGCTGTTTTTTCAAGCATTCTGTAGGTTTCTTTTCCTATTTTATTAAAATTAGGAAGTTCTTCAACATCAACATTTGTTGGATATTCGGTTTCTAATTCGGGATTGTTTTCAACATATTGACCAAAATGCCAAAATTCTTTCAAGTCACCTTGCTGTTTTCCTTTTGCACTTTCTTTACCAAAAGACACATAACCACGTTGACCTCCAATACCTGGAATTTCGTATTTGCGTTTTGTTTCAACTGGAAGCGAGAAAAAGTTCTTAATCTCTATATAAAGATCATCGACTAATTTATCATCCAAAAAATGACCTTTCAAAGCTACAAAACCTATATTTTCATAAGCTTCACCAATATTATTGATGAATTGTTGCTTTTTTTTTGGATCTTCTGATAGGAAATCATTCAGATTTATACTTGGAATTTTATTCATTGCATTGCTTTTTAAAACATGTGGAGTAACAAATATAACGAAAATTGACACTATTTACGTATGCTTAATCTATAATATGCTAAAAGTATTTAGTCTGTAACTTAATTTTGCTATTTTTGATATACTAAAGAAAAAAGATGAGTGTGACTAGTAAAACAAAAGCTGAAATAATCTACGATAAGAAGAGTTTAGATAAAGCTACATTACTTAGCTTGTATAAGAATATGCTAAAACCTCGAATGATTGAGGAGAAAATGCTCATTCTTTTAAGGCAAGGAAAAATTTCGAAATGGTTTTCTGGTATTGGACAAGAAGCAATTTCTGTTGGTGTTACTATGGCACTTAACAAAGAGGAGTATATTTTACCAATGCATAGAAATCTAGGTGTTTTCACGACTAGAGAAATTCCTTTATTTAGATTGTTTTGTCAATGGCAAGGGAAATCTCAAGGTTTTACAAAGGGAAGAGATCGTTCGTTTCACTTCGGAACGCAAGAATACAACATCGTTGGTATGATTTCGCATTTAGGACCACAACTTGGTGTTGCAGATGGGATCGCTCTTGCAAATATATTAAAAAATAATAATCAAGTTACAGCAGTGTTTACTGGAGAAGGAGGTACAAGTGAAGGTGATTTCCATGAGGCTCTTAATGTAGCTTCTGTATGGAAGCTTCCAGTAATTTTCTGTGTTGAAAATAATGGTTATGGCTTATCTACGCCAACATCTGAGCAATATAACTGTAAACATATTGCTGATAGAGGTAAAGGCTACGGAATGGAATCTTTTATCATAGATGGTAATAATATTATAGAAGTCTATGATAAAGTTTCAAAGTTGGCTACAAGCATTAGAAAACGTCCACGACCAATTTTAATTGAGTTTAAAACCTTTAGAATGCGTGGCCATGAGGAGGCTAGTGGTACTAAATATGTGCCTCAAGACTTAATGGATACTTGGGCAAAGAAAGATCCAGTGGTGAATTTTCAAGCTTATTTAAAAGATTTAGGTGTTATAAATGAAAAGACTGAAGCTGCTTTTAGAGAAGAAATTCTCCTTGATATAAATGAATCCCTTGATAAAGCAGGTGCAGAACCAGATATTATTCCTAATTTAACTACTGAGTTAAATGATGTGTATCAAGAGTTTGAATATCAAGAGTATAATCCAAAAGGAAAGACTAAGGAAATTCGTTTTATTGATGCTATTTCAGAAGGTTTAAAACAATCCATGCAAAAACATAAAGACCTTGTTATTATGGGACAAGATGTGGCAGACTATGGAGGTGTTTTTAAAATTACTGAAGGCTTTGTTGAAGCCTTTGGAAAAGAACGCGTTCGGAATACACCAATTTGCGAATCTGCAATAATCGAAGCTGGAATGGGATTATCTATTTGTGGCATAAAGAGTGTTGTTGAAATGCAATTTGCAGATTTTGTGACCTCAGGTTTTAATCCTGTCGTTAATTATTTAGCAAAATCGCATTACAGGTGGAATCAAAATGCTGATGTTGTTGTAAGAATGCCATGTGGTGGTGGAGTAGCAGCAGGACCTTTTCATTCGCAAACAAATGAAGCTTGGTTTACAAAAACACCAGGATTAAAAGTGGTGTATCCAGCATTCCCTTATGATGCAAAAGGATTATTAGCAACAGCAATTAACGACCCAAACCCTGTGTTGTATTTTGAGCATAAAGCGTTATATAGAACTATACGACAAGAAGTACCTATTGATTACTATACAATTCCTTTTGGGAAAGCAGCATTGCTTAAAGAAGGTAACGACATCACTATTATTTCTTATGGTGCAGCTGTACATTGGGCTCTAGAAACTTTGGAAAAACATCCTGAAATAAAGGCAGATTTGATTGATTTAAGATCGTTATGTCCTTTAGATACTGAAGCTATTTTAAATTCAGTTAAAAAGACTGGAAAGATTATAATTCTACAAGAAGATTCGTTATTTGGCGGTATTGCCTCAGATATATCTGCGATGATTATGGAAGAGTGTTTTGAGTGCCTGGATGCTCCAGTAAAACGAGTGGGAAGCTTAGAAACACCAATTCCTTTCATTAACCAGTTAGAAGAACAATACTTACCTAAAAAACGTTTTGAAGAAGAATTATTGAAACTATATAAATTCTAATAAAAACTTAAGTAAACAAGAAAGCCAGCTAATAGCTGGCTTTTTTATTTGTAATAGAAATTATTATTCTGCTTGTATCTGTTTTGCAACAGCTTGAACTTCATCAAGAACACGTAATAGGTTACCACTCCAAAGCATGCTTATTTCTTGTTCGGTATATCCACGACGTACTAATTCAAGTGTAACATTAAAAGTTTCACTAGCATCGTTCCAGCCTTCAACTCCACCACCACCATCAAAATCACTACTGATTCCAACGTGATCTAATCCAATCTTTTCCACCATATAATCAATGTGGTCAACAAAGTCAGATACATTTACATTTGCAGGAAAACCATCAATTGCATTTACTTTCTTATCAGCCATATCCATAACTGTTTTTCTATTTGCGACAAACTCCATTTGAGCAGCTTCATCCAATTCGCCAAAAGACCTCCAATCATACCAAGTGATGCCTAAAGAATCAACAATAGCTTCGCGGATTTCCTTTATTTTTTCATCTCTAATATTTTGCTTTTCTTTATTTATATAAGTTTTAAAAGCAACAGTTTGCACAACTCCACCATTTTCTTTCATCCATTCTAACTGCTCATCGTCTAAATTTCTACTATGGTCATTCAACGCTCTTGCAGAAGAGTGAGAAGCAATAATTGGTGCTTTACTTAATTTGATCATTTGACGTATAGCTTCTTTTGAAGGGTGTGAAACATCAATCATGATTCCCCATTTATTCATTTCCTTAATCACTTCTTTACCAAAATCACTCAATCCGTTATGTAGCCAAATACTATCTTCTTCTCCTGTATTGCTATCACTAAGTTGACTATGGCCATTGTGAGCTAATGACATATAACGTCCTCCCAAATCGTAGAATTTCTTTACATTATTGATATCCATTCCTACGGAATAACCATTTTCAATACCAATCATGGCTACTTTTTTGCCAGCTGCACTAATACGTCTCACATCATCAGAAGTAAGAGCTAATTCAATTTCATTAGGCGCAATTTCTTCAACAAGTTTATGAATAGCATCAAATTTTGATATTGCGTTTTCGTAAGCTTTTTGATAGCCTTCATCAGTAAGAGTGTCTTGTCCAGTATACACAATAAACCATGCAACGTCCAGTCCACCTGCTTTCATTTTAGGTAAATTAACTTGCGAATCTAAATCTTGAGTATAATTTATTGAATCAGTAAAATTATTTACATTAATATCACAATGCGTATCAAGTGTGATAACGCGTTCATGAATTTCTTTTGCCTTGGCAATGAGTTGTTCTTCAGTCATTGGTTTTTCTGGTTCTTTTTTGCATGATGAAAGTGTCAGAATAAGACATAAAAAAACAAGCTTAAACATGTTTTTAAAAGTAAAAGCTCGTCTAAATTTAGTGTTTGATTTCATTATAGTTTTGATTAGTTGGATTAATAACCAAATATAATAATAAAAATCTAGCTGCCTGAAAAATTGGCATCAAAACATTAAGCTTTAATAGTCCTGAAATTTAACAAGTTACTACTATAAATCTTGTTCTTTTTTTGTTTCTTTACTTTACTAAAACAACAACTAAAATATCATCTTTAAATGAAAAAACAATTTTTTATTCCATTGCTACTTGCAATGCTTATAGTTGGATGCAAAACAAATGAAGAAACTAATGCGCTTCTCCTAGTTGATGCTCCTGTTGCTAAAAAAATAGCAAAAGAACTTATACTTCATAATGATACCAGAATAGACAACTATTTTTGGATGCGATTAAGTGATGAACAAAAAAATGCTGAAAATCCTGATAGTCAAACCCAAGATGTCCTGGATTATCTGAACTCTGAAAATGACTATTTAGAAGAAGTTATGGGTCACACCAATGAACTTCAAGACAAACTATATGATGAAATGGTTAGTCGTATTAAAAAGGACGATCAGTCTGTGCCAGTAAAAGACAATGGTTATTTATATTATACACGCTTTGAAGAAGGAGGTGATTATGCGTTGTATTGTAGAAAGAAAATAGATAGCGACAGCAAAGAAGAAATTATTTTTAATGGACCAGAAATGGCAACAGGATATTCATATTATGGTATAGGAAGCCAATCTGTTAGTGAAGATAACAAGTTAATGGCTTTTGCTATTGATACAGTATCACGAAGACGTTATAATATCTATTTTAAAAACTTAGAGACAGGCGAACAATATTCAGACATGCTGAGTAATACAAGTGGAAGAGCAACTTGGGCAAACGATAATAAAACGGTTTTTTATACTACTAAAGATCCAGAAACATTAAGAGCTAATAAAATTTATAGACATATACTCGGAACTAGCCAAGCTGAAGATGTATTAATATTTGATGAAAAAGACGAGACCTTTAATATTGGAGTAGGTAAATCGAAGTCAAAAGCATATTTAACAATATATAGTTCTCAAACATTGTCGACTGAGGTTAGAGTTCTAGATGCCAATACACCTAATGGTGAATGGAAAATTATTCAGCCAAGAGAAATGAATTTAGAATATTCTGTAGATCACTATAGCGATCACTTTTATATAAGAACTAATCTTGATGCTAAAAACTTTCGTTTGGTAAAAACGCCTATAACTGATACAACCAAGGAGAATTGGGTTGATGTTATTCCTCATAGAGACAATGTTTATCTACAAAGTTTCGACCTGTTTAGTAATCAACTTGTCGTTCAAGAACGTGAAAATGGACTAAGAGGCATTAGAATTATCAATTGGAAAGGTGGCGAACATCAAATGACTTTTAATGATCCTACATATTTAGCTTATACAA
>CALGIH010000265.1 GCA_937916035.1 uncultured Lacinutrix sp. | reverse complement strand
AGGCTTATAATTGTAAATACAATAAGTGTTACTATTATTGTAGGTACCGTTGTAATTGCCATGTATCTTATGTGCGTAAAAAGATCAGTGCCAGCCATTGCAGGAGCTAAGTTTGTAGTGTCACTCATTGGAGACATTTTGTCTCCAAAATATGCTCCAGATATTATTGCTCCAGCAACCATTCCACCTGGTATGCCTAGTGCTTCTGTGCCAATTCCAACTAGAGCTATTCCTACGGTTGCTGATGTGGTCCAAGAGCTTCCTGTAGCAATTGAAATCAACGCAGCAATTATCACTGAAGCTGGTAAAAATATTTCAGGGCTTAAAACTTTTAAGCCATAGTAAACCATTGCAGGAATAACACCACTTATAAGCCAAGTTCCTGCCAAAGCGCCAACTAACAAAAGAATGATTACAGGAACAAATATGCTTTTTAAATTTTCCCATATTTCTATGAGCATTCTATTTATACTAACTTTATTAAAAAACCCAACCACAGCAGCGACTAAACCACCAAGTAATAATATAATTTGATTGGTATAAGCACCAAACCATTCCTGGCCTTCTACAAAAAAGATATTATATGCAAGCATTCCCATAAGAATAACCACTGGAATTAAGGCTTCATAGAAGTTTAGCTCTTTATTCTCAATAATGTTTTGGTCTCCTATCTTAATCTTAGAAATATTCTTATCGTCTGACATGTTTTGTTTTTTTTGAAACGTAATGTTACGATTTTGTGAAGAGGTTTCCAAATCGATTTTGTTATGTACATTTGCCGTACTCAAAATGGATTCACTTACTCAAATAGTTTTAGGTGCTGCTTTTGGAGAAGCTGCCTTAGGAAAAAAAATAGGAAATAAAGCCTTGCTCTTTGGAGCAATAGGTGGCACTATTCCAGATTTAGATGTGTTTGTAGGTCGTTTGATTTACAATAACGAAATTGACATTATGGCCTTTCATAGAGGCTTCATGCACTCTGTTTTATTTAGTATTATAGGAGCTTTTGTTTTTGGTTGGTTGGTTTATTATTTTTATAATTCAGGAAAACGAAAACAGTCAACAACTAGAAAAGACTGGATTTGGCTATTCTTTTTGTCCTTGTTTACACATCCTATTTTAGATAGTTTCACACCTTATGGCACACAATTATTTGCGCCTTTTTCAGATTATCGAGTCGCATTCAATAATATATCTGTTGTAGATCCTGTTTATACTATTCCATTTTTAATTTGCATGATTGTATTGATGTGTTATAAAAGAAACACATCAAAACGCAAATTATGGTTAAAATTTGGGTTGGGCATAAGCTCAGTATATATGTTGCTAACGTTTGTAAATAAGGTTTATATCAATTCAGTTTATAAGGAGTCTTTAAAATCTGAAGGAATTGCATATGTGCGTTTTCAAACACAGCCTTCTGTTCTGAATAATGTACTTTGGTATGGTGTGGCTGAAACGGAAACCGATTATTATGTTGGGTTTTATTCGCTTTTTGATCGTTCTTCTAAAGTTGAAACTTGGAGCAAGTTGCCCAAAAACCATCATTTAGCTTCAGCTTATAATAGAGATATAGCAACCTTAGCTTGGTTTAGCAATGGCTATTATAACTTAATAGAAAAGGAAGACAATGTATTAAGATATAACGATTTGAGATATCCTTCTTTTGATAAGAAAGATCCAAATAATGCTATTTTTAGTTTTACATTAAAAAAAGAAGGTGAACGTTATAATATTTTACCATTTGATGGGAAACCACCATCAAGTGAAGATTTTTCATACTTTTGGGAACGCATCAAAGGGAAATAAAAAAAGCCTCATAATTTATGAGGCTTTTTTTTATCTAATAAATATAAGTTTATACGAACTCAGAAATTTTTGCTTCTAAAATATTGAGTTCAACCATACAGCCTCTCATTATATTATAAGTGCGCTCAATATCTGCATCTAATCCAATAGAGAATCTAATCAAACCATCGCTCATTCCCATTGCTTCACGTTCATCATCCGGAATTTCTGAAGATGTTGAGCTTCCTGGAGCTGAGAATAAAGTTTTATAGAAACCTAAACTTACGGCTAAGTATCCAAGATTTTTATCTTGCATCATCTCCATAAGAGCGTTCGCTTTATCAATAGAGCCAACATCAATTGTTAGCATGCCTCCAAAACCATATTTGTCATACATCATCGATTTAAATAATTCGTGAGAAGGATGAGATTTTAAACCAGGATAAACCGTTTTTAAACCATCTGCTTCAAATTTATTAGCTAAATAAGTTGCGTTGTGGCTGTGTTGCTGCATTCTAATATGTAATGTTCTTAGGTTTTTAAGAACAGAAGCAGCACGTAAACTATCCATTGTAGAACCAAGCAGCATACATGCTCCATTATTTACATTTCTTAAATCATCGATAAATTCTTGAGTTCCGCAAATAACTCCTGCAACTGTATCAGAAGATCCATTGATAAATTTTGTTAAACTATGAATTACAATATCGGCTCCTAAATTTGCTGGAGAAATTGATAAAGGCGAAAACGTATTATCAACGACTAATTTTAAGTTGTACTTTTTCGCAAGTTTAGCTAATCCCGAAATATCAGCAACTTCTAGTAAAGGGTTACTAACAGATTCACAATAAAGAATCTTAGTGTTTTTAGTAATTGCGGCTTCTACAACATCAAGTTTTGTAATATCTACAAACGATGTTTCAATATTGAATCTAGGTGTAAAATTCTTTAAAAAAGCATAGGTTCCACCATAAATAGTTCTACTAGATACGACATGGTCTCCAGCTCCACAAAGCTGTAAAATCACTGGAGTAATAGCTCCCATTCCTGACGCAGTTACTGTAGCAGTTTCTGTGCCTTCCATTGCTGCAAGTGCTTCACCTAAATATAAATTAGAAGGAGTGGAGTGGCGAGAATATAAATAACAACCATCAGCATTACCTTCAAACGTATCAAACATTGTCTTAGCTGAGAGAAATGTATATGTAGACGAATCTGAAATAGAAGGGTTTACACCTCCAAATTCACCAAAATATTGTAAATCTTGTATATTGTTTGCTGGTTTAAATGTCATAATAGTTTATTTTTTATAGTTTAATGTTGTG
>CALGIH010000264.1 GCA_937916035.1 uncultured Lacinutrix sp. | reverse complement strand
AGAGGCGTCTTTTATTTATGAAGATACTCCAGATCAAATTACTGCAACTGATGATATTAAAGCAGATATGGAAAGCGAACGACCAATGGATCGATTGATATGTGGTGATGTTGGTTTTGGTAAAACGGAAGTTGCCATAAGAGCAGCTTTTAAGGCTGTTGACAATGGAAAACAAGTCGCTATTTTGGTGCCTACAACCATTTTGGCATATCAACATTATAGAACATTAACTGAGCGTTTAAAGGATTTTCCAGTAACTGTTAATTACCTGAATCGTTTTAGAACAGCCAAACAAAAACGTGAAACTCTAGAAAACCTCGAAAAGGGAAGCGTCGATATTATTATTGGAACTCATCAATTGGTCAGTAAAAATGTAATTTTCAAAGATTTAGGATTGTTGATTGTTGATGAAGAACAAAAATTTGGTGTGGCAGTAAAGGAGAAATTAAAAACCTTAAAAGATAATGTAGATGTGTTAACATTGACAGCGACTCCAATTCCAAGAACGCTTCAGTTTAGTTTGATGGCTGCTCGTGATTTATCAGTAATCACAACACCTCCACCAAATAGATATCCAATTGAAAGTCATGTTATTCGGTTTAATGAAGAAGCCATTCGTGATGCTGTGAGTTATGAAATTCAACGTGGAGGTCAGATTTTCTTTATTCATAATCGTATAGAAAACATCAAAGAAGTCGCAGGAATGATTCAGCGTTTGGTGCCTGATGCGAAAATTGGAATTGGTCATGGACAAATGGAAGGAAGAAAATTAGAGCATTTAATGTTGGCTTTTATGAATGGCGAATTTGATGTATTGGTAAGTACCACCATTGTTGAAAGTGGTTTAGATGTACCAAATGCGAATACTATTTTTATCAATAATGCCAATAATTTCGGATTGAGTGATTTACACCAAATGCGAGGTCGCGTTGGAAGAAGCAATAAAAAAGCGTTCTGTTATTTCATCACACCAGATTATTCAGCAATGACTAATGATGCTCGAAAACGAATTACAGCGTTAGAGCAACATACAGCACTTGGAAGTGGTTTTAATATTGCCATGAAAGATTTAGAAATTCGTGGTGCTGGAGATCTACTTGGTGGTGAGCAAAGTGGTTTTATTAATGAAATAGGGTTTGATACTTATCAAAAAATATTAAACGAGGCTATTGAAGAACTCAAAGAAAACGAGTTTAAAGACTTATACAATGACGACGGAAAAGAAAAGACTTACGTTAAAGATATTACGATTGACACCGATTTTGAATTGCTATTTCCTGACGATTATGTCAACAATATTGCGGAACGTTTAAATCTGTATACAGAATTAAATATACTCAAAACGGAAGAAGAATTGGTCAATTTTGAAGCAAGGTTGCTTGATCGTTTTGGAGAATTGCCAATTCAGGTAGTAGATTTATTAAACAGTGTTCGCATAAAATGGATAGCATCAAAATTAGGCTTTGAAAAAATTATAATGAAACAGAATAAATGTGTCGGCTATTTTTTAAAAGATCAACAAAGTCGTTTCTATCAAAGTATTGGGTTTAATAAAGTGTTGCAATACATTCAGGCAAATCCAACAGCGTGCAAAATGAAAGAAAAACAAACACGTCAAGGATTGCGATTATTGCTTACTTTTGAAAATGCAAAATCGGTTGATAAAGTGTTGAAATTATTGCAACCAATTTTGGCTTGATTATTGAATTAATATAAAAAAAGGCTGTGACCTTTCAGCGTAACAAGGGTCTTACTTATAAATAATTTTAATATTGAAAAAACTAATTTTCATCTTCACTATTTTACCAACCTTAGTAATGGCTCAATTTACCATTAAAGGAACATTTTCTCCAGCAGATGAGTATAGCTATGTCTTACTATATAAGGTGACACCAAGTAGTAATGTTTATGTTAATAATGCTGAAATTAAAAACGGCAAGTTTAGTTTTAAACTGGATTCAACAATTACAAAAGGCATGTACAGATTAGTGTATGCGTTGCCTCAAGACGAATATAATTTTGATGTTATTTATAATGCTAAGGAAAATGTAGAGCTTAGTTTTGATCAAGAAATAGGTGTCAACTTTATAAAATCTGCTGAAAATATACTAGTTGGCTCTTATACTATAGACATGGAGGCAATGAGCCAGAGTATTGGTGAATTTTTTAGATCAGAATCTAAAGATACTTTGGCATTGGCAAAGATTTTTAAAAAGCAACTGGATATTCAAAATGAGTTTGAAAAGAAGGCAAAAGGGACTATAGCAGAATCTTTTATAAAAGCAAACAAGCCACATATTCCTGATGGTCATGAAAATGCTATAGAGTATGTAAGAAATTTAAAAGATTGTTATTTTAGTTATATCGATTTTAATGATAAAACCTTGCAAAGTTCAAACTTCTTATCAGAAAAAATTATTAGTTACGTGTTTGGAATGACTGACGAGAACATGGGCGATTTAGTGAGTTATCGTGCAAATATTGTCGATGTTTTTGATGCTATGAAAGAAGCAAAGCCAGCTA
>CALGIH010000263.1 GCA_937916035.1 uncultured Lacinutrix sp. | reverse complement strand
TTTTGAATTGGATAGGCTAATTTCTTTAAGCCCCAATCCTCTTTGGATATCATCTTTGCACCTTTAGAAACAAGAAAATCTTCGTATTTCTTTACTGTTTCCTTTATCTGGTCTTCAGATAAAACGGGATTCAAGATGAAAACAGTTTCGTAATGATTCATATAAATCGGTTTATTTGTTTAAAATGGCTGCAAAAATATACATTAATATCGGTTTTGACAACATTTTTGCTTTTAAATTACAAGCAAACTTAAATGTTAATATTATGTTAAAAAAAACTGTTTGTCGATGTTTTTTGGTTTTTAACCGAATTATTCGTATTATTGTCGATATCTTAACCTAAAAACTATAAATGTTATGACTTTAAACTGTGTTGTTGTAGATGACTCCGCAATCCAACGCTTATCTATTGTCAAGTTAATTGAGAATTACTCCTCACTTAACCTGATTGCAGAATATAGCAGTGCCCTGGAGACGAAGAATGGACTAAACACCCATAAAGTAGACTTAATTTTTCTTGATATTGAAATGCCTGTATTAAATGGCTTCGAATTATTAGACGTCCTAAATAATAAACCCCAAATTATTTTTGTTACTGGTAAAACGGAATACGCCTTTAAAGCATTTAATTACGATGCAACAGATTATTTACAAAAGCCAATCACTAGAGAGCGCTTTAATACTGCTGTCAATAAAGCTGTAGAGCAGCATAGACTCACGCTTGACTTTCAAGAAACAGATGGAGAGCACATCTTCGTTAAAAGTAACCTTAAGAAACGAAAAGTTTATATCAAGGATATAAAATGGATCGAAGCTCTGGGTGATTACGTAAAATTAGTTACGGAAGAAAATAGTCTTGTAGTACTATCTACTATGAAAGCTTTTGAAGCTGAATTACCTGAAGGAAAATTTTTAAGAATTCATAAATCTTATATTGTGAATTTAGATAAGGTTGACAGATTTAACAGTAAAAATGTTGAAGTTGGCTCTTATGAAATTCCATTAAGTAGAAATAAAAAGACATTATTAGTTGATGCTTTAAATAACATTTAAAACATTAATAATTATCGACATTTAAAACTACTTTAATAGGACGAAAATCTTTTATACTCAAGAAGCTATTTCTTATTTTAAGAATAGCTTCTTTTGTTTTTCCTAAAGATTGCTGTTCTGGTATTTTAATCAAGATGTTTTTATGATATTGATTTCTAATCCTTGATATTGGCGGAAACTCAGGTCCTAAGACATGTTGTTTGAATAATTGACGCAATGATTTAGACAACCATTCTGCTCCATCATTGACCTTATTATAATCTCTATGCCTTAAGGTGATTTTAATCAATCTATAAATTGGAGGATATTTATAATTATAGCGTTCATCCATTTGCTCATTGAACATACCTTCATAATCATTAACCGAAACTTGCTGTAATATTTTATGATAAGGGTTATATGTTTGTATTAACACCTTCCCTCTTTCTTTGGTACGTCCTGCCCTACCTGCAACTTGTTGCATTAATTGATAACTACGCTCATGCGCTCTGAAATCAGGAAAATTAAGTAAGTTATCGGCATTCATGACTCCTACCAGTTTTACATTTCTAAAATCCAGACCTTTTGTAAGCATTTGCGTACCTACCAATACATCAATTTCCTGGTTCTCAAAAGCTGCAATTAGCTTTTCGTAGCTGTACTTCCCTCGTGTAGTGTCTAAATCCATCCTGGCTACCTTAATCTTAGGAAATAAGTCAGCAACTTCTTCTTGAATCTGCTCAGTACCAAAACCCTTATTATCAAGTTCTATACCTCCACAGGCTTGACACACTTTTTGCATCGCAATATGATGACCACAATAATGGCATCGCAACTCGTTTTTGTATTGATGATACGTTAAGCTCACGTCACAATTAGGACATTGTGGTGAATGACCACATGTATTACATTCCACAATTGGCGAAAAACCACGTCTGTTTTGAAATAAAATGACTTGATGACCACTATCAAAAGCTTCAGTCATCTCTTCTATAAGTCGATCACTAAAGTGACCTTTCATGCGCTTACGTTTGTACTTATCTTTAATATCTACGAGTTCAACTTCTGGCATTAACACATCATTATAGCGCTCATTCAGTACTGCTAATCCATATTTTTTAGAAATAGTTGCATTATAGTAGCTCTCTACACTTGGAGTTGCAGAACCTAATAAGGTTTTTGCACCAAAATTAGAGGCTAAAATAATAGCAGCATCTCTGGCGTGATATCGTGGCGCAGGATCAAATTGTTTATAGCTAGCCTCATGCTCTTCATCAACAATAACAAGTCCTAAATTATTAAATGGTAAAAATATGGCTGAACGTGCTCCTAAGATTACTTTTGCCTTGTCTGAACCATTTAAAACATGTTGCCAAACTTCAACACGCTCGTTGTTTGAATAGCGTGAATGATAGACTGAAATCTGATTCCCAAAATACAGCTTCAAACGACTTACAAGCTGAGAAGTTAAAGCAATTTCAGGAACTAAATAGAGCACTTGTTTATTCAACTTTAAAGCATCTTCAATAAGCTTCACATAAATTTCTGTTTTACCAGATGATGTCACTCCCTTTAAAAGTATAATATTTTGTCTTTTAAATGATTCAATAATCTCATTTAATGTTTTACTTTGATATATATTTAGCTCTTTTGAGTCTTCAATATTGCTATTTTTAAATGACACACGATCTACATTCAATGCATAATCTTGAAGAATTTCTTTATCAATCAAGGCTTTTATTTGAGTAGATGATGCATTGCTCTTTTTTATTAAATCCACCACTTTAATTGGCGATTCAGAAGCCGCTGACATAACGAAGTAATTCATTAAAATGTCACGCTGTTTTGTAGCTCTGCTATTTAACGTGTCTAATAACTCATTTAAAGATTCGTCTGAATTGTAACTCTCATTTAATTTAACATAGCGTATTTGTTTTGGCTTGTATTTTTCGTAGAGTTCTTCATCCAAAGTGATTACTTCTTTTTCGAGCAATCGCTTTAAT
>CALGIH010000262.1 GCA_937916035.1 uncultured Lacinutrix sp. | reverse complement strand
AAGATATTGGCTCTCCACTAACCAAGGTTCCGAATGGTGCCCACCATAGTGGAATATGCCAAATAAACCATATAAACCCAATAATGATTGCGCTTTTCAAGTTTGAATATTTTTTTTGAAATTCGGGCAATAAAAAACCTCTCCATCCAAGTTCTTCTCCCAAAGGTCCAGCATACAATCCCGCTAATAATATTGTTGGTATCGATAGATATGCCACTTTATCAAAACCTCCAATCTCTCCAATAAACTGGCTGTAAAGTGCAATACCAATAATAACAAATATTAGAGGTAAAAGAATTAGGTATACATAATATTTTAAAGGGACTTTCCATATAAAGAGCTTCTTGATTAATTCAAATACTCCTATAAGTCCATCAAAGAATAGAGTTGTAATTATTCCGGAAATTGTTGGTCCATAGACACCAGCAAAAAAGAAAATTAAAAAATTACCGATTGACTCTTGATTAATTCCGTCTGATAGGTAGTTTAATCCAATAATCCAAAGTATCCAAGACCACAAAAAGGTCAGTATTAAAAAGACAACTAATTTCTTCCTATTCATTTTTTTTAATAAGTACCAACCTAATTTATATGCTTCGTTTTAATAACTTATATAAGTCGATAAGCGAAGTTATCATTTTAAATACTGAAAGTCAAAAATATACTCTTGAACACTAGACAAAGTTATTAACAAAAAAAAGCGAACTGAAAAGTTCGCTTTAGTATTATGAGATTCAATTTATAAGGCTCCTTTTTAAAGGGAGTTAAATATGTAACGCTCTATCACCAGTTGCGGCTAAAGCTGCTTCCTTAATGGCTTCTGCAAACGTTGGATGCGCATGAGACATTCTTGAAATATCTTCGGCAGACGCTCTATATTCCATAGCAACTACGGCTTCAGCAATCATATCGGCAGCACGTGCACCAATCATGTGTACACCTAAAATTTCGTCTGTAGTTGCATCTGCAAGTACTTTTACAAATCCATCTAAATCCATACTTGCTCTACTTCTACCCAAAGCACGCATTGGAAATTGTCCTGCTTTATATTTTACTCCAGCTTCTTGTAATTGTTCTTCTGTTTTTCCAACTGAGGCTACTTCAGGCCATGTATAAACAACTCCTGGAATTAGATTGTAATTAATATGTGGTTTTTGTCCAGCTATAATTTCTGCTACTAAAACACCTTCTTCTGATGCTTTGTGCGCTAACATAGCACCTTTAACTACATCACCAATAGCATAAATATTTTTTGCGGTTGTTTGCAAATGCTCATTTACTTCTACTTGCCCTCTATCTGTTAATTGTACTCCAGCAGCTTCAGCGTTTAAGTCATCTGTATAAGGACTACGTCCTACAGATACTAAACAGTAATCACCAGTTAGTACAACTTCCTCTCCTTTTTTGTTATCTGCTTTCACGATGACTTCGTTGCCTTTACGCTCCACTGATTTTACTTTATGTGAGGTATTAATAGTGAATTTTGCTTTCTTGAAAACTTTGTTTAACTCTTTAGACAAACCAGAATCCATAGTTGGAATGATGCGATCCATATACTCAACAATAGTTACTTCTGAGCCTAAACGCCTGTATACTTGACCAAGTTCTAACCCAATTACACCTCCTCCAATAACAATTAAATGCTTAGGAATTTCTTTAAGCTTTAATGCTTCTGTTGAAGTTATAACGCGTTCTTTATCAACTGTTATAAACGGCAAACTTGAAGGTTTGCTTCCAGTAGCTATTATGATTTTTTTTGCTTCAATTTCAGTCGTTTCTTTGCCTGAAATAATAATGTGAGTTGCATCTTTAAAAGACCCTAAGCCTTCGTAAACATCGATCTTGTTTTTCTTCATTAAGAAATCAATACCACTTGTAGTTTGATCTACAACCGATTGTTTTCTAGCAATCATTTGTTCGATATTCACTTTTACATCACCAGGAATTTCAATACCATGTTCAGCAAAATGCTTAATGGCATCTTCATAAAGATGCGATGAATCTAATAGTGCTTTACTTGGAATACAACCTACGTTTAAACAGGTTCCGCCGAGTGTTGAATATTTTTCAATTATTGCTGTTTTTCATGCCTAATTGTGCGCAACGAATTGCTGCTACATATCCTCCAGGACCTGATCCTATTATTGCTACATCGTATGAATTCATAAATTTTTTTTTCAAAGATTAAAAAAGATGCTCCATTAGCTACCTAAAACAAAAAATATTTTGTTTTAGGTAATTCTCAGCATGACAAAGCAATAAATTTGAATACAAAAGTACGACTTTGTAAACTTATTTACGAATGACTTTAAATGATTTTTTTATAAAAATCAAGAAGGAAAGCCAAGCATATTTCCCATTCCAACAGTAAATAACCAACAACCATAAATAGCATGTTCAATGGTAACAAATAAAGTTGATTTTGATTTATAGAAGGTCATTCCGAATAAAAGTCCACCAATAAAAGTAAGAGCTAACACTAAAGTGTTTTTAAAAAACAAATGCGCTAAACAAAATACAATAGCATTTATGAAAATGAGCAATTCTTTTGATTTAAACAATGTTTCGTACCGTTGAAAAAAAAATGTTCTATAAATAAGTTCTTGAGGATATACTGAAAACAAACTATAGATAAATAGAATTGCTATCCACATTAATGGTTTGTTCAGAATAACAGAAAAGAGGTTAGATTTATCAAAAGCCCAAACGTAAAGAGTCGTCAATATTATTATTGCAATTAATTTTAAAATGGTTTGCCTCCAAAAAGCTTTCCAATTGTCCGCTTTTGCGATTTTGAATTGTTTTTTTTCAACCCTGAGCAAAACAAAGATGATATATAAAAATCCTGTTATACCAATGAGCAGCTTCATCCAAATTGGATAATTTAACACAAAGCTTACTGGGACAATGATAAATACTAGAAAGAATTCAAGAAATTTATAGGTGGAACTTTGCATTTTTTTAAATACTTATTGCTGTTGTGTGTTTTACTTCATTAATTACAAACATACTGTGTGTGCTGCCAATGTGACTAATGGTTGTTAATTTATTAACCATAAAATCCCTAAAGGCTTCCATATCTTTAACGTGAACTTTGATTAAATAATCGTAATCTCCACTTACGTGATAACACTCTACAACTTCATCAATTTTAATAACCTCCTTTTCAAACCTAGTTACAAATTCATGAGAATGCTGCATCAACTTTACATGGCAAAACGCAACAAAAGCCTTGTCAATCTTTTCCTTGTTGATGAGCGCCACGTACTTGTCAATAACACCATTATTTTCTAGTTTTTTTATACGCTCATAGACAGCTGTAATATACAAGTTCAGTTTGCAAGACAATTCTTTATTGGTTTGTTTATTGTCAATTTGAAGTTGTTCAAGTAGTTTCTTGTCAATTGCATCAAAAGTCATATTGAAAAATTTTCAGTTTTTATTCTATCAATAATAACAAAAGCTATTAATTA
>CALGIH010000261.1 GCA_937916035.1 uncultured Lacinutrix sp. | reverse complement strand
TACGTTAACAATAGAATCGATCACATCCATACCTTTAATAACTTTTCCGAAGATGGTAAACTTATTATCCAATCTATGGATACCTTCCTTATTCTGCACCACATAAAATTGGCAACGTGCTGAAATCATTCCTGGATTATCATCTCTTCCTGCACCAACTTCACCATAAGCATGACGCAATGCATCATTGAATTCTGGTTCTAGTAAATATTCTGGATCTGTAAATCCTTCAGGTGTGTCTGGGCAACCTCCTTGAGCTACAAAATTTGGAATCACGCGATTAAAGGTTAAGGAATCCCAATAACCATTGTTGGCCAATTCCATAAAACTTTCTTTATGGTTTGGAGTTTCATTATAAAGCCAGATAAGAATTTCTCCTTTTGCCGTTTTTATTTCGCCTATCTCATAAGCTTTTTGTGAAGTACACGATATGAGTAAGAATGCAATTAAAAGGGGATATATATTTTTCATAATGGTTGGTTTTACTTCAAAAATAAAAAATATGAAATAGTAACTGTTAAATTAAACCCATTTTTTACAAGAATGTTGATACTTACAATTACTTTATTTATTTTCATAAACTTTTTAAAACCAACCAACACATGAAAAAATTCAAGATACTCCTATCCCTTTCACTATTAATCACTTTTACAACCTACGCTCAAGAATCGCAAGTAAAAAACGTGCCATTCACTAATATTGGACCAACTATTATGAGTGGTCGTGTGGTAGATTTTGACGTGAATCCTGATAATCCCAACGAATTTTATGTGGCTTATGCTTCAGGAGGGTTATGGTACACAAACAATAACGGAACGTCTTTTACTTCGTTGACCGAAGATGCTCCAACTCAAAATATGGGAGACATTGCTGTCGATTGGAATGCTGGAACCATATGGATTGGAACAGGTGAAAGTAATTCGTCACGTTCATCATATGCAGGAATTGGTATTTTAAAGAGTACTGATAAGGGAAAAACATGGAACAATGTTGGCTTACCAGATTCTCAACACATTGGTAGAATAGTCATCAATAAAAATAATCCTGATGAAGTAATTGTTGGAGCTTTAGGACATTTATATACATCAAATTCTGAACGAGGCATTTATAAAACAACTGATGGAGGTAAAACTTGGAACAACACATTATTTATTAATAATGATACGGGAATTATAGATATCAGTGTATCACCAACCAACCCAAATATAATGTATACGGCAAGTTGGGAACGTAATAGAAAAGCATGGGATTTTGATGGCGACGGTGAAAAATCAGCCATTTATAAAAGTACAGATGCTGGAAGTACTTGGGCAAAATTAACAACCGAAGGTTCTGGGTTTCCTACTGGAAATGGTGTTGGTAGAATTGGCTTATCTGTATTTAGTGACAATGTAGTATATGCATTGTTAGACAATCAATTCCGAAGACCAGCTGGACCTGAAAGAGTTGGAGAAGGCATGCAAAAAGAGGAATTTAATACCATGAGTAATTCAGCATTTTTAGCTTTAGATGATAAGAAGTTAGAAGGCTATTTAAGAAGCAACCGATTTGACCAAAAATATACAACTGCAAGTGTTAAAAAATCAGTAAGAGAAGGCAGTGTAAAACCAAGTGATTTAGCCTTATATCTTGAAGATGCTAATTCTGTGATGTTTAATTCGGAAGTGATTGGTGCTGAAGTTTACAAATCTACTGATGGTGGAGCAACTTGGGCAAAAACTCATAAAGGTTATATAGATGGACTTTACAGTTCTTATGGTTACTATTTTGGAGTGATTGCTGTAAACCCTTCAAATGAAAGCAAAATCTATTTATTAGGAGTTCCAATATTAAGATCAAATGATGGAGGTTCAACTTTTAGTTCTATTGGAGGAGAAAATGTACATAGCGATCATCAAGCAATTTGGGTAAATCCTAAATTGGATGGACACGTTATTAACGGAAACGACGGAGGTGTAAATATCACTTATGATGATGGCGAAAACTGGACCAAAAACAATTCGCCAGCATTAGGCCAATTTTATTTCATAACAGTTGATAATGAAAAACCATACAACGTTTATGGTGGTTTACAAGATAATGGTGTTTGGTTTGGGCCAAGTGATTATGTGGCATCAAAAAGATGGGAAGGTAGTGGACAATATCCTTACAAAAGTATTGGTGGAGGTGATGGTATGCAAGTGCAAGTAGATAGCAGAGACCACAATGTGGTTTATTCTGGATCTCAGTTTGGTAGTTACTCTCGTCAAAATTTAGAAACAGGAGATCGCCTAAGAATTAGTCCAAGACACGAATTAGGAGATTCGCCATATCGCTACAACTGGCAAACCCCAATTTTACTGTCTTCTCACAATCAAGACATTCTCTACATGGGAGCAAACAAGTTATTGCGCTCAATGGATCAAGGCGAAAATTTTGATGTAATTTCGAGGGATTTAACCACTGGAGGGAAAAAAGGAAATGTGCCTTACGGTACTTTAGCAACCATTTCTGAAAGTCCATTTCAATTCGGATTAATTTATACAGGAAGTGATGATGGTTATATTAATATGACCAATAATTCTGGTGATACTTGGACAAGGGTTTCAGATAATTTACCACAAGGTTTATGGGTTTCTAGAATAGTTGCTTCAAAACACAATAAAGCCAGAGTATATGCAACTTTAAATGGTTATAGAAATGACGACTTTAAGGCCTATGTGTATATGAGTAATGATTATGGTAAAACTTGGAAAGACATAAGCTCTAATTTATCTAATGATGCACCAGTAAATGTTATTAAAGAAGATCCTGAAAATGAAAATTTACTCTTTTTAGGAACAGATAATGGTGTTTATGCATCCTTTAATAATGGAGATGCTTGGGAAGCGTTTGCAAAAGGATTAACTGCTGTTGCAGTTCATGATTTAGTAGTGCAATCAGAAGCAAAAGATTTATTAGTTGGCACACATGGACGCAGTATCTATAAAGCAAATATTTCTGCATTACAAAAACACAATACGGTTGGCAGTAATGCCATTACTGTTTTTGACACTGAAGCTATAGAGTCATCCAGACGATGGGGAATGTCATGGGGATCATTTTACTTTAACCCTGAAACAAACATTACGTTTTACTCAAATGCAAAAGCTAAGTTAGGTATCAATATTTTATCTGAAGGAGGTGCGTTATTAAACACAATTCCTGTTAATGCAGATGCTGGCTACAATTATGCAACATACAATGTAACCATGACTGATGCTGGCAAAAAAGCCTTACAAGCTGAAAACCCAAAACTGAGAATAAGTCAAGCACAAGATGGGAAAATTTATTTGCCAGTTGGAAAATACACCATTCAAATTGGAAGCCAGAAAAC
>CALGIH010000260.1 GCA_937916035.1 uncultured Lacinutrix sp. | reverse complement strand
CCACCATCAACTGTAGCAACGAGTGCTTCTTCCAATAAAAACATTGAGAAATCTGAAGCATTGTTTATGGTTGTTCCATGAAGTGTTTTTCCAAAATAACTAGATATGTCTGGAAATACGTAAAATGCACCTTCAGGTATATTAGTCTTAAAGCCATCAATGTCACTTAGTAATTTCAATACTAGGTCTCGACGTATTTTAAACTCATCAATCATGTATTGAACTTTACTTGGTGAAGCTTCCATTGCTGTAATAACTGCTCTTTGAGCAATACAATTAGCTCCACTTGTAATTTGTCCTTGCATTTTATTGCAAGCTCTTGCTATAAAAGCTGGAGCACCAATAAAACCAATTCGCCAACCAGTCATTGCAAAGGCTTTTGATACACCATTTACGGTTATTGTTCTATCATGCATATCATCAAACTGAGCCATACTGGCATGCTCACCAATAAAGTTGATATGCTCATATATTTCATCTGAAACCACATAAATGTTTGGATGTTTTTGCAACACATCAGCCAAAGCGCGTAATTCTTTTTTACTATAAACAGAACCACTTGGATTACAAGGGGAACTATACCAAATCATTTTAGTTTTTGGTGTTATAGCTGCTTCTAGTTGTTCCGCAGTCATTTTAAAATCTGTATCAATAGAAGTTTGTACTTCTACTGGAATACCTTCATTAAGCTCAACAATATCTTTATAACTTACCCAATAAGGACAAGGAATAATAACTTCGTCACCAGGATTTATCATCGCAGCTGCGACATTAGCTAAAGATTGTTTTGCGCCTGTAGACACCACAATTTGTGGTAATGTATACTGCAAGCCGTTATCACGTTTAAACTTAGTAATAATGGCTTCTTTTAGCTCTACGTAACCATCAACCGGAGTGTAGGCGTTATAGTTTTCATTAATAGCTTTGATAGCAGCATCTTTAATAAAATCTGGTGTATTAAAATCTGGCTCACCCAAACTTAAACCGATAATATCTTTACCTTCTACTCTTAATTCTCTTGTTTTGGCTGCCATAGCCAGAGTAGCAGAAGTTGATAGAGCGTTTATTCTATCAGAAAGTTGGTTCATTGTAGTATGTTATTACGTAGTATAAATAAAAATTAGGCTAAAATAGGGTTTTCGCCAAGGACTTTTAATTGTCTGTAATGTTCTGCAATAGCTTTCCATATAGAATTATATTCATTGTATGGTAAGCTAAACTCATTGGCAGTTTCTTTTACAATTTTGGCTAATTTTTTATAATGAACATGACTAATATGAGAAAATAAGTGATGTTCAACTTGTCTGTTTAATCCACCTGTGTAAAATTCAACCCATTTACTTTTTGGAGAGAAATTAGAGGTCGTAAATAATTGATGAATTGCCCAAGTGTTTTTCATATTTCCATTTTCATCTGGTAGAGGCATTTTAGTATTAGGCATTACATGCGCTAATTGAAAAATGACGCTTAAAATAACTCCAGCTGTATAGTGCATAATAAAAAAGCCAATTAAAACTTGATACCATTCATAACCTAAAGAAAGAGGTAAAACTACCCAAATAGTATAATATATGATTTTCCCTATAATGAGCTTAGTCCATTGAGTGGCAGGGTTAGGAAAATCACCATAAGATAATTTTCTTTTTAGGTATATATAAGTTTGTTTGAAATCGGTTGTAATTGCCCAATTAACAGTTAATAAGCCATATAATAAGAAGGCATAATATTTTTGATATTGATGGATCTTTAACCATTTAGAATGTTTAGAAAAACGTATTATTCTTCCAGCATCTATATCTTCATCATGTCCTTGAATGTTAGTGTAAGTATGATGTAACACATTGTGCTGTACTTTCCAGTTATAATCATTCCCAGCTAATATATGGATACTACTACCCATTAATCTATTAACCCATTTTTTACTAGAAAATGAGCCATGATTAGCATCATGCATAACATTCATTCCAACACCAGCAATGCCAATACCGATCACCATCACAGATATAATTTGTAGCCAAGTAGGTAAATCAAAAGTTAATAATACTGCTAATGGACCTAGAAGCAAAGTAAACATTACGAGAGCCTTAAGATATAGCTTCCAATTGCCTGTCTTTTTTAAGTTATTCTCTTTAAAATAATTGTTTACACGTTTATTTAACGTTCTAAAAAAATTTGCTGAGTCTGTTCGGGAAAAAGTAAGTTTTTGTTTTGTCATGTTTTGTTTGTTATCTATATAAATAACGTGCTATTAATCGTTTTTATATAATAAGTTGCAAATATAATTAATTATTAAATCTATATTCTCTTCTAATAGATTTATTATGAATCTAAATAGTTAATTTTGTCTAAAAATATTAATAAATGGAATTAATTCAAAAATATTTTTCAAATCTTTCTGATACTCAAAAAGAACAATTTAGTAAACTTTTTGATCTTTATTCTGATTGGAACGCTAAAATAAATGTAGTTTCAAGAAAAGATATTGATGAGTTATACTTGCGACATGTACTGCATTCATTAGGAATTGCAAAAGTATTACAGTTTAAAGATGGAACCAATATTATGGATGTTGGAACAGGAGGAGGTTTTCCAGGAATCCCTTTGGCAATACTATATCCAGAATGTCATTTTCATTTGGTTGATAGCGTTAACAAGAAACTAAAGGTGATAAATGCTGTTGCTGAAGGTTTAGGCCTTACTAATATAAAAACGTCACACAAACGAGCTGAGGATATTGATGAAAGGTTTGATTTTATTGTAAGTCGAGCGGTTACGGCAATGCCTAGTTTTGTAGGTTGGGTAAAAAACAAGGTCAATAAAAAGAGTAAAAACGAACTTAAAAACGGAATTCTATATCTTAAGGGAGGCGATTTAACCGAAGAACTTAAAGATTTTCCAAAAGCAACAATCTATAACTTGACTGATTTTTTTGAAGAAGATTTTTTTGAAACCAAAAAATTGGTGCATTTGCCATTGAAATATAAGCCATAAAAAAAAGCCTCTTTAATAGAGGCTTTTTTTAAAATTGACAATTACTTATTCTCCTAAAAAAGGATATCTGTAATCTGTTGGTGGTA
>CALGIH010000259.1 GCA_937916035.1 uncultured Lacinutrix sp. | reverse complement strand
GGTCATCGGTATGATTATTGTCGTTTTTTATGCCGTTTTAGGTGGTATGAAAGGCATCACCTATACGCAAGTCGCTCAATACTGTGTGCTCATATTTGCCTTTATGGTACCTGCTATTTTTATTTCTATTCAAATGACAGGGAATCCCATTCCGCAATTGGGATTTGGTAGTGAACTGGCTGATGGCTCTGGGACTTACTTGTTAGATAAATTAGATGGTTTAAGTGCCGAACTTGGTTTTACAGCCTATACTGAAGGTTCTAAATCATTGGTCGATGTGTTTGCTATTACTTTAGCCTTAATGGCTGGTACTGCTGGATTACCTCATGTTATTGTGAGGTTCTTTACCGTAAAACGCGTGAAGGATGCACGTAAATCGGCAGGGATTGCGTTATTATTGATTGCAATTTTATATACCACTGCACCTGCAGTTGCCGTATTTGCAAGAACCAATATGATTGAAACCGTATCCAATCAATCGTATAGCGAAGTTCCGAAATGGTTTAAGAAATGGGAAACCACAGGTTTAATTTCCTTTACCGATAAAAATAATGACGGACTCATACAATACGTCGCTGATCCATCTCAAAATGAATTAATCGTAGACCAAGACATCATGGTATTGGCAAACCCTGAAATTGCGAATTTACCCAATTGGGTAATTGCTCTAGTAGCAGCAGGTGGTTTAGCAGCAGCACTATCAACAGCTGCAGGATTATTATTAGTGATCTCTTCTTCTGTTTCACACGATTTAATTAAGAAAGTATACAACCCAAATATCTCAGAAAAAGGCGAATTGATGGCAGCGCGTATCTCTGCTGTTGGAGCCGTTTGTGTCGCTGGTTATTTCGGCATCCATCCACCAGATTTTGTGGCAGCTGTCGTCGCATTAGCCTTTGGTTTGGCTGCGGCTTCGTTTTTCCCTGCTATTGTGCTCGGTATTTTTTATAAACGCATGAACAAGGAAGGTGCTGTATCAGGAATGATTGTCGGGATTCTAATCATGTTGTATTACATCATTAAGTTTAAGTTTGGTTGGTTAGACGAAACCTTACCAGATAAGAGCGAATGGTGGTTTGGCATTTCCCCTGAAGGTTTTGGTAGTATTGCTATGCTATTAAATTTCGTGGTCTCCATTACGGTTATGAAACTCACTAAAGAACCTCCAGCCAACGTGCAAGCAATCGTTGAAAACATCCGAATTCCGAGTGGTGCAAGTGAAGCATCAGATCATTGATGTTTAGTCAATAGTATTCAGTCTTCACTTTGCAGTTTTTACGACTTGAAATTCCGACAAAGTCGGAAGCGACCCTCTGAAGAAATAGCGAGCTGTAGAAGCATTGTTTAGGAAAAAGAACAAGGATTGAATTTGTAAGGATTATTTGAGTTATAAGATATGAATGCACTAAGGCGAGAGGTGCGTAGCAATTTCCTCAGATGGTTATGATTTTTTGGTTCGTTTTGCATTAAGGCAAAATGAACGAGATAAAAAACAATTAAAAGAATATTTTATTACCTTAGTTAACTCATATTATAACACCAATAATCCTCAACCATCAATGAGTAATTACCACATAAAACATCTTGAAGAATACTACCAAGTTTACAAAAAATCAGTACGTGAACCTGAAAACTTCTGGGAAGAAATAGCTGAAGAACACTTCATCTGGCGCAAAAAATGGAACAAGGTACTCTCATGGGATTTCACCAAGCCAGAAGTCAAATGGTTTGAAGGTGCTCAACTGAACATTACCGAAAATTGTATCGACAGACACCTCGCCACTCGTGGTGATAAAACAGCCATTCTGTTTGAACCGAATAACCCAGACGAGCCAGCGGAACACATTACGTATAAACAATTGTACGCTCGCGTTAACAAGTTCGCCAATGTACTCAAAGCACAAGGCGTTAAAAAAGGCGATCGCGTCTGTGTGTATTTGCCAATGATTCCAGAATTAGCCATTGCTCTTTTAGCTTGCGCACGTATTGGCGCGATTCATAACGTGGTATTTGCAGGTTTTTCGGCAACAGCCTTATCCACTAGAATTAATGATTCCGATTGTAAAATGGTAATTACCAGCGATGGTTCGTATCGAGGAGCTAAAACCATCGACTTGAAAGGCATTGTTGATGAAGCCTTAGAAAGTTGTGAAAGTGTTGAAACGGTATTGGTCGTCAAACGTATTAACTCAGAGGTGACTATGAAAGCAGGTCGCGATAAATGGTTACAACCATTGTTAGACGAGGCTTCACCAGAAGGTAACGCTGAGGTGATGAACGCCGAAGATCCGTTGTTTATTCTCTATACTTCAGGTTCCACAGGCATGCCAAAAGGCATGGTACACACCACAGCAGGTTATATGGTGTACACCGCTTTTTCCTTTAAAAATGCCTTCCAGTATAAAGAAACAGATGTGTATTGGTGCACGGCAGATATTGGGTGGATTACAGGTCACAGTTACATTGTTTATGGTCCACTAGCCAATGGAGCGACCACTGTCATGTTTGAAGGGGTACCACACTATCCGGATTTCGGACGCTTTTGGCAGATTGTAGAAAAACATAAAGTCAATCAATTTTACACAGCACCAACCGCCATTCGTGCCTTGGCAAAACAAGGTCTTGAAATGGTTGAAAAATATGATTTATCCTCTTTAAAAGTATTAGGATCCGTCGGTGAACCCATCAATGAAGAAGCTTGGCATTGGTACAATGATAATATTGGAAAGAAGAAATCACCCATAATTGATTCTTGGTGGCAAACAGAAACTGGAGGCATCATGATTTGCCCAATTCCGTATGTGACACCAACCAAACCAACCTATGCAACGCTTCCCTTTCCAGGTATTCAACCTTGTTTGATGGACGAGTCAGCCGAGGAGCTTAAAGGTAATCAGGTAGAAGGACGCTTGTGCATTAAGTTCCCTTGGCCATCTATGGCACGCACCATTTGGGGCAATCACCAACGCTATAAAGACACTTATTTTTCGGCTTATGAAAATAAATATTTCACAGGAGATGGAGCCTTACGTGATGAGGTAGGTTATTACCGAATTACTGGACGTGTGGACGATGTTATTATTGTGTCTGGTCATAATTTAGGCACTGCACCTATTGAAGATGCGGTGAATGAACATCCAGCAGTATCGGAGTCTGCCATTGTGGGCTTTCCGCATGACGTGAAAGGAAATGCCTTATATGGGTATGTCATTTTAAAAGACGCTGGCGAAACCAGAAACCACGACAACCTGCGCAAAGAAATCAATCAGATTATTACCGAACATATTGGACCCATTGCCAAGCTCGATAAAATACAATTCACCGAAGGCTTACCTAAAACACGCTCTGGTAAAATCATGCGACGAATATTACGCAAAATCGCACATGACGATACTAGTAATTTGGGCGACACCAGCACCTTGCTCAACCCAGAAGTGGTGGACAGTATCATTGAAGGCGCCAAAGAGTTTAGGAATACGAATTGGTAGAGCCTGCACTGAGCGCAGTCGAAGTTGTCAATGCGAGGACAAAGGACGAAGCAATCTCATGAAAAGAACTATAAACAACAGTTTGCCGCGACCTAAAGGTTTCGCAATGACGATGACGATGGGCAGATTGGTTTATAAGAGCGTTATGTCAATGTCGTTTAGTGGTGCCAAAAACCAAGGCTTAGTTGTTTTTATTTTAAAAAATATCATTCAATACTTTGGCAAGCCTAATCCCAGCAATTTGTAATTGTTTACGTGTCACGTTTAGATAGGTGTACGAGTAATCATACCTTAAATTATCGCCTTCTTTTACAGTTGCATAAACTGTTTTGGTAAGTTGGTGTGTTTCATTTACCCAATCGGTTACAGTTCCTTGTTGCAGCGCTTTTACTTGCGCTTTAGTAAGATAATCGGCAGAGTTAGCCAGTTCTGTATAGCTCATGCCGTAAGCGTCAATTATTTTACTATCCCAAACAGAATGAAGATTGGTGTCTCTATATTGCCATTGTACTTTAAAATCATTACCACCTCTATCTTCTAAGAGTCCAATATGCATCGGCTGGTGCAAATCGCCAACAAGATGTACCAACATACGTAAATAGAAGGCCTTGTCTGCATCTGTAGCATTTTTGTTTTGAAGCACTGCTTTACAA
>CALGIH010000258.1 GCA_937916035.1 uncultured Lacinutrix sp. | reverse complement strand
CCTGAAAGAATCTATAACCACGATGGTCCAGAATATTATTCATGAAAATTCGGTAATCATAACTACCTTCTTGCTCATCAATGAGAGTAACTTCACTTGCAAACGACGAATAACTATTTTCAGTACCAGGATAACGTTCAGCAATAAAATCGTTCAGCTTTATACTAAAAGGAAGCTCTAGTACTTTTGAACCATATTTGAATGCAAAATCTAATCCGCCAATTTTTACTTGTTTAAAAGCATTGTTCGTTCCTTTTCCACCAAGTATTTTTACAATCTGTGTTTCGTTATTTGCAGTCACTTTTAAAGCAATACCATCTTCATCATTTTTTAACAACTCAGATTTTTTAACGATGTCAAATATTCCTCTTACCACTGGTTTTGGAAATACCAATGTTTGGGTTCCAATAATATATCGTGAACGTAATATTAAAGGTTGAATACTATCTTTAACCAAACGACCCTGCTGACCTGTTGCCATGGTCATAAACTCCCCTTCATAAGGTGATTGAATGGTTAGACTAGAATCTGTAAAAACAACATTAACAGCGCCTTCTGTTGGTTTATTTAAAGTGTATAGTACATTATGAATACTTTGAACCTGTCCTACTTTTAAGAAGTGATTGTGTGGGGCTCCTGCTCCAGCTTCAACAATTTTTAAATACTCTTCACCAGATTCATCTGGAATGATATCTTCTTCAGCTCCAGCAATAAAATCGACCAATTCAACATTGATTTCTTGACCATTATAATCTGTAGAATAAGAGAATTTATTGTTCAGTCGTTTTGAGAAATCTACCTCATCATTTAGCACTCTACGCTGTGCTTGCCCATCAACCATATAATCACCATCTATATAAGTTGTGACATACGTTTTTTGAGACAAGAAAGTATTTTCAGTAGAGCCTTCTCTAATAGCCATCATGCCTTCAAAGCTAACGTAACGAGTCACAAATGCTCCTAACAAAATAAAGATGAATGCAAGATGCAAGGTTAAAGTAGCCCATTTTTCTTTTCGGAATAATCTATATCTAAACATATTACCGATGAAGTTGATGACAAACATTGTCATAATAGCCTCAAACCACCAAGCATTATAAATAAGTGTTCTGGAGTAAGGTGTTGGCGATGTATCTTGACCAGCATCCATAAAGGTTCCGATTCCCATGGCTAGGGCAAAAACAATAAATAAAGTAGCAGTAAGTCTGGTTGAAAACAGAATATTGGAGAGTTTTTTTAACATAGCGAAAACCATCTATTTTTAGTCATGCAAATTTAGTTCTTTTTGTTTTAAAACTTCTTGAAAATCAAATCTTTTAACAGTAATTTATTGACGAGCTTGAAAAATATTGATGTACAAAAAGGTTCCCATTTTACGAGCTCTGCGTTTTGCGTTTTCAGCAGTTTCTCCTACAAAAAGCTCATCAATAGTTTGATACCATAAATTTAACCAAACTCCAAAATGGAGTTCTGTTATTTTATTGTCATGTTCTCTATCTGCTTTCGCGTGAGCTTCTAGCGGATTTCCATAATACTTAGTTTGCAAAAACAAGCTAGATTCCCAAAAGGTTGTGAGTCTATCTAAGTGTTCATCCCAATTCTCAATACGATCAAAAAAAGGACCTAAAGTATCATCCTTCCTAACTTTTTCGTAAAACTTAGTAACCAGAAAACTAACGTCTTCTCTTGATTTTATGT
>CALGIH010000257.1 GCA_937916035.1 uncultured Lacinutrix sp. | reverse complement strand
ATTATTAGTTTTAAAAATATATGGTTTTAAATCCATAGACTTATATCTCATAATTGTAATGAAAGCAGTCGCAGCATCATGAGGAGATACTTCAATGCTATTTATGACGCCATCAGGAACATCTTTAGGTGTAATGTTCGTCCAGTTTTTTCCGCCATCTTTTGTGATATGAATAAGCCCATCATCACTTCCAGCATATAGAACGCCTTCTTCGTGTGGAGATTCAACTAAAGACATCAGTGTGTTATAGTTTTCGCCACCTGCAGCTTCATTGGTGTAAGGAATCCCACCAGGTCCTTGCTTGTCTTTTTCGTTTTTAGTTAAATCTGGACTAACAACGGCCCAACTATTACCACCATCTTGAGTTTTAAAAACTACATTTCCAGCGTGATAAATAGTACCTCTATCATGAGGAGAACTTATAATTGGTGCATTCCAATTGTAACGATATTTAAAATCTTTAGGCTCGATGCTCAGACCTAATTCTGGATATTCTTTTATTGGTTTTGAGGTGTTTGAAGAAGATACAAACCGTTCAATAATGCCTTGATAGCATCCACCATAAACATGTTCTGGATTATCAGGATCAAACGCCAAAAACGCACTTTCACAACCAGCAACTGAATGCCAATCTTTCCAATCAATACCAAAACCATTAGTTCTACTTTTAATAGAGATAGCCGAATTATCTTGTTGACCACCATAGACATTATAAGGCACTAAATTATCAGTAATAACACGATAAAATTGCGCTGTTGGTTGGTTTTCTTGAGTACTCCAACTAGTACCACTATTAAATGAAATGTTAGCTCCTCCATCGTTGGAGTTAATCATATTGGTATTGTCATTTGGATTGATCCATAAATGATGGTTATCTCCATGTGGAACAGAAACATTAGAGAAATTTTTACCTCCATCGATAGATCTCATTACAGGAGCGTTTAAAACATACACAATGTTCTCATTCTGTGGATCGGCAAAAATTTCCATATAATACCATGATCGCGTAATATTAACTCTATCAGAATTTATTTGTGCCCATTTTTTTCCTGCATCATCTGATCTGTAAACACCCGCTTTTTTGCCTTCGGCTTCAATAACAGCATAAACTCTATTTGGATTTGCCCTAGATACTGAGATCCCAGATTTACCAAAAGCTTCGGGTAAACCAGTTTTCATAGGTTCCCAAGTAGTTCCGCCATCTGTTGACTTATGTAGTCCAGAATTTTTTCCTCCAGATTCCATCGTCCAAGGATAACGACGATGTTGCCACATAGCTGCGTATAAAATTCGCGGATTAGTCATATCCATTGATAGGGAAGAGGCTCCAGTATTTTCATCAATATAGAGAATACGTTCCCAATTATTACCACCATCAATAGTACGATACACACCTCTTTCAGTTGATGGTCCATATTGTGCTCCT
This sequence comes from uncultured Lacinutrix sp., assembly GCA_937916035.1. Taxonomy (GTDB): domain Bacteria; phylum Bacteroidota; class Bacteroidia; order Flavobacteriales; family Flavobacteriaceae; genus CAJQLB01. The sequence goes on along the minus strand of CALGIH010000257.1, from coordinate 5,827 downwards.
TGAGCAGTCACGTATATGACATCAGGATTTGTTGGATGGATAATCACATCAGAAATATGACGAGAGTTATCTAATCCAATATGTGTCCATGTTTTTCCTGCGTCTGTAGATTTGTAAACGCCATCTCCCATTGATGTCATAACACCTCTAGCTGCATGTTCTCCCATTCCAGCAATGACAACATTTGGATCACTTTCAGAAACTGCAATAGCTCCAACGGTTCCAGTTTTTAAAAATCCATCAGAAACATTGAGCCAAGTATTTCCTGCATCAATAGTTTTCCAGATACCTCCTCCTGTATTTCCCATGTAATAGGTGTTAGATTGCCCAACAACACCAGTTGAAGTTACACTACGTCCACCACGAAAAGGACCAATATTTCGCCACTTAAGGGTGTGAAAATTTTTGTCTAAAGTTTCAGTAGAAGTTGCTTTTTTACTATTTTGTTTTTTTGTTTGCGTGTAAGCAGTCACTGGCCAAATTAATAGCGCAATGAGCAATAATTTTAAAATTTTCATTACTTAATGGTTGGTTGATTAATTATTTATTAGGCTTGACCTGGATCAGAATGGTTTTGCCTTTCGTAAATATAAGGAATTTTTTGTAGTAAAATTCAACAATAAACACTACAACTTATGAAAATTAAGTGGATTGAGAAACTACTTATTAGCTTTTGATAAAGTGTTGAATTCTATGATTTGTTGGTTGGCTAATAAATCGTCAAAAGTTTCTTGCTTTCTTATGAGATGCGCTTTATCATTATACCATAAAACTTCTGCTGGACGATAACGAGAATTATAGTTGCTGGCCATTGTAAAGCAATATGCACCAGCATTTTTAAAGGCGAGGATATCGCCTTCTTTTATTTCTTTAATCCTTCTATTATTTGCAAAGGTGTCAGTTTCGCAGATATATCCAACCACAGAATAAAAACGTTCTTTTCCATCTTCATTTGAAATATTGATAATCTCGTGTTGTGATCCATATAACATTGGACGAATCAAATGGTTAAACCCTGAATCTACTTGTGCAAAAACAGTTGAGGTAGTTTGCTTAACTGCATTTACTTTAGTTAGAAAATAACCAGCTTCACTTACCAAGAATTTTCCAGGCTCAAAGGCTAAGGTTAATTCTTTGCCATAGTTTTTACAAAAGGTTTTAAACCTTGTCGTCAATTTTTCTCCAAATTCTTCAATGTCAGTTTCTATATCTCCACGTTTGTAAGGCACTTTAAAGCCTGATCCAAAATCAATAAAATCTAAATCTTTGAACTGTTTTGCGGTTTCAAAGAGAATTTCACTGGCATATAAAAAGACTTCTATATCTAGAATATCACTTCCAGTATGCATATGGATACCATTAATACGCATTCCTGTATTTTTAACAATTCTGAGGATATGAGGCGTTTGGTGAATGGAAATCCCGAATTTAGAATCTATATGACCTACTGAAATATTGGTGTTTCCTCCAGCCATAACATGCGGATTGATACGAATACAAACCGGTACATCAGGATGGGCATTACCAAATTGTTCTAAAATAACAAGATTGTCAATATTTATTTGAGCTCCAAGTTTAGCAACTTCTTCAATTTCATGCAAAGAAACTCCGTTAGGTGTATAAATAATATCTTCAGGTTTGAAGCCTGCAACTATTCCTAATTTTACTTCTTGAATGGAAACGGTATCTAACCCAGCACCTAGTTTGTTCATGAATTTTAAAATAGAAATATTAGAAAGTGCTTTAACGGCATAATTAATCTTCACGTTTTTAACCTTATTAAATGCTGAACTTAAACGTTTGTATTGAGCTTCAATTTTATGAGCATCATATACATAAACTGGATTTCCAAATTCGTTAGCAATGTTTAATAAAGTTTCATTTTTCATCATAAATGATTTTAAAGATGTGAGATATAAGTTGATTTATTTTAAGTTGATAAAATTATAAAGTTTTTTGAATTAGTTCTATTTAAATCAAAAAAAGTCTGATGAAAATTTTAGAGCATTGTCATCATAAAAAATATTGCTTTAAAGTATAAGGTTGATTACATTTGCAGTGCAAAAAATAATTTAATAACATGAATTTACACGAATATCAAGGTAAGGAAATATTAAGCGGATTTGGAGTAAGAATACAACGAGGGATTGTTGCCCAAAGTGCACAAGAAGCCGTTGCTGCTGCAAAGCAATTAACAAGTGAGACAGGCACAAGTTGGCATGTTATTAAAGCACAAGTTCATGCTGGAGGACGTGGTAAAGGTGGTGGTGTTAAAATTGCAAAGAGTTTAAAAGAAGTTGAAGAAATAGCAGGTAAAATAATTGGGATGAACTTAGTGACACCTCAAACATCTGCTGAAGGGAAGAAAGTTCATCAAGTTTTAATTGCTGAAGATGTTTATTATCCTGGAGAAACTGAGACTAGTGAATTTTATATGTCTGTATTATTGAATAGAGGTTCTGGACGTAATATGATCATGTATTCTACTGAAGGTGGAATGGATATTGAAACGGTTGCAGAAGAAACACCGTATTTGATTTTTACAGAGGAAGTAGATCCAGCTGGTGGACTATTGCCTTTTCAAGCGAGGCGTATTGCTTTTAATTTAGGTTTATCTGGACTTGCATTTAAAGAAATGACAAAGTTTGCTACTAATTTATATACAGCTTATGTGAAATCTGACGCTTCATTATTTGAAATCAATCCTGTTTTAAAAACAAGTGATAACAAAATAATGGCAGTTGATGCTAAGGTGACTATTGATGATAACGCATTATTTAGACATAAAGATTATAAAGATTTACGTGATTTGCGTGAAGAAAATCCAATAGAAGTTGAAGCAGGTGCTTTAGGACTTAACTATGTTGATCTTGACGGAAACGTTGGTTGTATGGTTAATGGAGCAGGACTTGCAATGGCGACAATGGATTTAATTAAACAAGCAGGAGGTGAGCCGGCAAACTTTTTAGATGTTGGAGGTACTGCTGATGCCGCAAGAGTGGAAGCTGCTTTTAAAATCATATTAAAAGACCCAGCTGTAAAAGCAATATTAATTAACATCTTTGGAGGTATTGTTCGTTGTGATCGAGTTGCTCAAGGAGTTATTGATGCTTATAAGAATATGGGAACTATTACTGTACCTATTATTGTTCGTCTTCAAGGAACAAATGCAGATATCGCTAAAAAGTTAATAGACAATTCTGGATTGGATGTTCAAAGTGCGGTTGAGTTTCAAGAAGCTGCTGATAAGGTACAAGCTGTTTTAGGATAACATAACAATTACATAATTTTTTGAAAAGAGTAGTGCTAAGCGCTACTCTTTTTTGTTGCATAATTTGGAGATGTATTCATTGCCGTATTTGTTAACTCAGTATTAATTAACGTTAAAAATTAGTTAACAGATGTAACATTTAAAATGTTGGGCAGTCTATATAGTATCAATCAATTTTTATTCAATCAATTTAAAACGAACAATTATGAAACAATTAAAAACTTTACTGTTAGCTGTATTGATTACTACTAGTAGTGTGCTTTCTGCAAGCAATGAAGACAAAAAAGCCGATTCAGTGGTAATTACTGAAGAAATTGGAAAACTATTAAAAGACCCTAGTTTTTTAGTAGATAAGGATATCGTGGCAGACGTGACCCTTACATTAAATAAAAATAACGAAATCGTTGTTTTATCTGTTGACTCTAATGAATTATACGTGGAGAACTTTATTAAAAGTAGATTAAACTATAAGGAATTACCTGCGACGTTTACAAGTAAAGAAAGAACATTTAAAGTTCCAGTAAGAGTTACCGCAAAAGAAAAATAAATCTTTTATTTTGAATTAGTCTATAAACTCCCAAGTGCGTCTTGGGAGTTTTTTATTTAACAAGATTAAGTTCTGGATTTGATTCGTTGCATTTCATCGATTATTAATTTCACATAACTAAAACTAGATTTTTTATAAAAATCATTAAAAACATGATAATCAGTATTTTAAATAAAATACATGTTTGAAAGTATAAAAAATAACGACGAAAAGAAGATGAGTTTTCGATGATTTACCAAATATGTACGATGATAAAAGGATTATTCTAGCTAATTTTATAATGTAATAATTAATACTCCCTCAGTGATGATAAATCGTGTTGAAAAATTGAGTTTACTCTCCGAGATGATAGCATTCGCTCGGATTGATAAAACGTTAAAGGAAATAGAATATAACTTTCTATTAGGTGTTGCTAAGCAATTGGAAATTACTCGTGATGATTTCGATTATTTATTAGATAATCCTGTTACTCATATAAGCTTAAAATCTCATAGTGAACGTATCGTTCAGTTTCATAGATTGGTCTTGTTAATGAACTTAGATGAAGATATTTCTAAAAAAGAACTTGTTAAACTTTATAATTTTGGCCTTAGAATGGGCTTAAGTCATGAGTCGATAAGTAAGGTACTTGATTTGATGGAAAGCTTTCCGAATAAAATCATTCCACCAGATTTCTTGATAGATATTTTCAAAATTCAATATAACTAAAACTACACTTTAAGGTCTAAAAGTTTACTCTGATAATTTTTAATTTCATCTCTTAGCTTTGCAGCAAGCATAAAGTCAAGTTCCTTGGCAGCTTGTTTCATTAGTTTACGCCTCTCACGTATATTTTTTTCGAGCACAGGTTTCGTTAAATATTCACTTTCTGGCTCAGCAGCTTTTAAAGCTTCCAATTCATAATAATACGAACTTACAGAGTTTTTTGTCAACGCATTATTTAAACTTTTATTTAATGCTGTAGGCGTAATATTGTGTTTTGTATTATAGGCAATTTGTTTTTCACGTCTGTATTCAGTTTCATCCATTGTTTTTTGCATGCTCTTAGTAATCTTATCAGCATACATAATAGCTCTGCCATTTAAGTTTCTAGCTGCTCTTCCAACGGTTTGCGTCAATGAACGAGCAGAACGTAAAAAACCTTCTTTATCAGCGTCTAAAATAGCGACTAATGAGACTTCAGGTAAATCCAACCCTTCACGTAAGAGGTTAACACCAACTAATACATCAAATAACCCTTTACGTAAATCTTGCATTATTTCAACACGCTCCAAAGTGTCCACATCACTATGTATATAGCGACAACGAATTTGAATTCTATCTAAATATTTAGTCAATTCTTCCGCCATACGTTTGGTTAGTGTTGTGACTAAGGTTCTTTCATCTTTTTCTACACGTAGTTGAATTTCTTCAATTAAATCATCAATCTGATTTAAACTTGGCCGCACTTCAATAATAGGATCCAACAATCCAGTTGGTCTTATTACTTGCTCAACAAAAATCCCGTCTGTTTTTTGTAATTCATAATCAGCAGGTGTTGCACTCACATAAATCACCTGATTTTGAATGGCTTCAAATTCTTCAAATTTCAGAGGTCTGTTATCCATTGCTGCTGGTAATCTAAAACCATACTCAACCAAATTTTCTTTTCTACTTCTATCGCCTCCATACATGGCATGAACTTGAGAAATAGTGACGTGACTTTCATCTACAACCATTAAATAATCATCCGGAAAATAATCTAATAAACAGAATGGACGAGTTCCTGGAAGTCTACGGTCCAAATAACGTGAGTAGTTTTCAATGCCAGAACAATATCCTAATTCACGTATCATTTCTAAATCGAATTCGGTACGTTCTTTAAGGCGTTTAGCTTCCAAATGTTTACCGATTTCTTTAAAATAGTCATGTTGTTTTACTAAATCATCTTGAATTTCTGTAATGGCATTTTGTAAGATATCTGGCGAGGTTACAAACATATTCGCTGGATAAATAGTTAAGCGATCATA
>CALGIH010000256.1 GCA_937916035.1 uncultured Lacinutrix sp. | reverse complement strand
TTCAATTATTGTTAATGCAGCTTTTATAAAAGATGAAAAGAAATCATTTTTAATGAATATTGCAGATTATCAAAATGTGAGGTTTGAAGATGGTTCCTCATCTAAAGACGTCGCAACTGCTTTAGGAAATAATGATCCCGATATTACTGTTATTGTCACATATGATGATCCTATTTTTGGAGATCAGGAGGTTGAAATTCAATTACCAACAGGAATTGGTTCTGAAGGCATTAATTTAATTCCAACAGCATTTCTTCAAGCATCATTTGCTCCTTTCAAAGGGACGCAGATAAAAGGACGTTATTTTCCGAAGATTGATACAGAAGATGCAAAACTAGGTTTATATGGTGTTGGTTTACAACAAGAATTTACAAGTTGGTTACCAGCAGATAAATTGTGGCCAGTTAATATTTCAGGATTAGTTGCTTACACGCACTTAGATGCAAGTTATGATTTTACTGATGAAGGCGTTGTTGAAGGAGAAGATCAACAAATTCAAACTGAAGTTAACTCCTTGTTATTTGAGCTAATTGTTTCAACAAAATTAAAAATCATTAATTTTTATGCTGGATTTGGCTACTTAGACGGTAAGTCAACTACAGATTTATTAGGAACTTATAGAATTTCAAATGGCGTGCTATTTTCAGAAGATATAGTTGACCCCATTTCAATTGAGAAAAAAATAAATGGTACCAGAGCTACAGTTGGAACAAAACTTCAACTTGGTTTTTTTGGACTACATGCAGATTATACTTTAGCTGAATTTGATAGTGCCTCATTAGGACTTAATTTTTCATTCTAATATTTACAGAATAGTTGTAAAAAAAGCGTCAGATTTTTATCTGGTGCTTTTTTCATTGCACCAGTATTATTTTGTAATTTTGCACCTTCAAAACAACACATTAAAAAATATAAACACATGAAAATTACAGTAGTAGGTGCAGGAGCAGTTGGTGCAAGTTGCGCAGAATATATTGCCATTAAAAATTTCGCGTCAGAAGTTGTATTGCTAGACATTAAAGAAGGTTATGCTGAAGGTAAAGCAATGGACTTGATGCAAACAGCTTCTTTAAACGGTTTCGATACAAAAATCACAGGTAGTACTAACGATTATTCAAAAACTGCAAATAGTAATATTTGTGTAATTACCTCAGGTATTCCAAGAAAACCAGGCATGACTCGCGAAGAATTAATTGGTATTAATGCTGGAATTGTTAAAACAGTATCATCAAACTTGATTCAGTATTCTCCAAACACCATAATCATTGTTGTTAGTAATCCAATGGATACAATGACCTATTTGGTTCATAAGACTACTGGTTTACCTAAAAGTAGAATTATTGGAATGGGAGGAGCTTTGGACTCAGCACGTTTTAAATACAGATTAGCTGAAGCTTTAGATGCTCCAATTAGTGATGTTGACGGAATGGTAATTGGTGGACACAGTGATACAGGAATGGTGCCTTTAACAGCCCATGCAACTAGAAATAGCATAAAAGTATCTGAGTTTTTATCTGAAGAACGTTTAGAACAAGTTAAGGAAGATACCAAAGTTGGAGGAGCAACTTTAACGAAGTTATTAGGAACATCTGCTTGGTATGCTCCAGGAGCAGCAGTTTCAGGTTTAGTACAAGCTATTGCATGCGACCAAAAGAAACTATTTCCTTGTTCAGTATTATTAGAAGGTGAATATGGATTAAACGATTTATGTATTGGTGCACCAGTAATATTAGGAAAAAACGGCATTGAAAGCATTGTTCAGATTAAGTTGAGTGCTGCCGAAAAAGCACATTTAATGGAAAGTGCTGAAGGTGTTAAAAAAACGAATGATTTGTTAGAATTATAAACTTATAAGTTCAAAAAATGAAAAAAGCAATAGTATTCGTAATTGCATTAGGTTTTGGTTTCTTAGGTTATTCGCAAGGAGATATTAAGGAAGGTGTTATCACAACTTCCCAAAAAATGTCAAGTGATAATGAACAGATGAATGCTCAAATCTCTATGATGGGTGACATGATTACCACAACCTATTTTAAAAACGATAAGTCAAGAACAGAGATTTCAAGTCCAATGACTGGAGATATGATCATTATTACTGATGGCGAAACCAAAGAAATGATTACGTTCATGGACAATCCAATGCTTGGTAAAAAGTATATGAAAGGTTCAATGGATATTCCAGAAGAAGACATGGCCAAAGTAACCATCAAAAAAGGTGATTTAACTAAAACTGTTTTGGGTTATAAATGCCAACAATACTTCCTTCATACTAATATGGAAGGAACTACTATGGAAATGGAAGTTTATACAACAGAAGCAATTAGTGCCTATTCACAGCAAACAACTGCATATAACGGCAGTTTAAAAGGATTTCCCTTATATACAACAATGACGATGAACCAAATGGGAGCTAATATTACCGTTGTTAGTGAAGTGACGGATATTAAAAAAGAAGCTTTGCCTGACGATAAATTCAGCATGACAATACTTGAAGGCTACGATGAAATGGAGCAGAATTAATCTGCAACAAATCAAGTTAATAATATTAAAATAGAGCAACAAAAATGTTGCTCTATTTTGTTTTACAGTCAATAGGTGTTGGCAATTCAATACTCATAAATCGATATTTATATAATTACTACTTAATCCAATCTTTATTTTTTTATATTTGGCGCATGAATTCAAGAAGGTACATTGGAGCCCTAATTATTGTACTTACGTTTTTAGGTGTTGTATATCAACAACAATACACGCTTCCAAACCAAGAAATTATTTTGCAGTTCACAGATGTTAAAGTAACATCTGCTGATACTCAAAGCACCATTGCTATTGTAAAAAAACAATTGCAAAATTTAGGTGCCGATAACATTCAAGTAGTAGAAACTAAAGAAGGAACGTTAAAAATCACTTATTACAGTGCATCTAACGTTACTAATATAAAGAGAAACCTTTCCGAAGAAAATAAGTTAGTAATAGATTGTAACTTAAGTAACCAAGATAACGAAGAGTCTAGTTTCCCTAAAGAGAACAGTTCAATTAGCTATAATCTTGATGTTTATGAAATCCAGAATGGAAGTGAAGCAGATTGGAATTTAGTAGAAAACAATGTTTTAGAGCTAAAATTTGATAATGAACGATTTTTCAATCCTAATTTTTTTATGTCTGCTATTGATATAAATTATAGGGAGAAAGAAAACATCGTTAAAGTAGCTTATAAAATTCGTAGAAATATTGCACTAGCAATAGATAATACATCTCATAATATACCTGAAGTGAGGGCTGGACCAGTCTCATAAAGGGTATAGAACTTCCCTCATATTAAAAAATAGCTAATAATAGTAGCCTATTAAAGTTATCAAACCTCAATTAACCATAAAAAATTGTCAAATGTTAACGTAAATTCTATATTTGCGCACCCGATTCCGAAACGTCGGAACGGAATAAAAAATTTGACCCAAAAAACAAAACAATGCAAAATAAAGGATTAGTAAAATTATTTGCACTTTTATTCGGACTGGTAAGTATCTACCAATTATCATTTTCGTTTAAAGCAAATCAAGTTGAAAAGCAGGCAAAGGAAATTGTAATAAACAAGATTCCTGAAACCGAAGCAGATTATGATGCCAAAAGAGGCATTGAAGAAACAAGATATTTAGATTCTTTGTCTGGCGAAGAAGTATACAATATTGGAATCTCTAATTACACCTATAAAGAAGTTAAAGAAAAGAGCATGAATCTTGGTCTTGACTTAAAAGGAGGTATTAGTGTAATACTTCAAATTTCAGTACAAGATATTTTAAAAGGATTGGCTAATGATAGCAACGATCCTGTTTTTAATAAAGCATTAACAGATGCTCACGAACTGCAAAAAGACAGTCAAAACAGTTATTTAGAAGACTTCTTCGTGGCTTTTGATGCTATAAAAGGAGATACAAAATTAGCATCTCCAGATATTTTCGCTAATAGAGATTTAAGCGAAGAAATCACTTTCAATATGACTGATGATGAGGTGAAGCCATTACTTAGAACAAAGGTTGACGAATCAATCGTTTCAGCATTTGAAGTATTGCGTAAGCGTATTGACCAATTTGGTGTAACGCAACCAAACATTCAACGTTTAGGGAATTCAGGACGTATTTTAGTTGAATTGCCAGGAGTTAAAGACAAACAACGTGCAACTGAATTAATTACAACGACAGCTCAATTAGAATTTTGGGATGCATTTCCAGGTGAGCCATTTTTACAATTTATTGTGCAAGCCAATGAAGTTTTAAAAGGTATTGTTGTAGCTGATACAGCTACAGCAGAAACTGAGTCACAGGATACCGATACAACTGAAGGAGATCAGATTTCAGATTTATTGGGTGAAACTTCAACAGATACGACTGCAGTTGCAATAGCAAATCCTTTAACTGATTTAATTAGAGGAACAGGCTATCAAGGTGG
>CALGIH010000255.1 GCA_937916035.1 uncultured Lacinutrix sp. | reverse complement strand
CATAGAAGTATCACCACATGATCCAGCAACTGCTTATATAACTATTATGAGATATAAGTCTATGGATTTAAAACCATATATTTTTAAAACTAATAATTACGGACAATCTTGGTCCAAAATTGTAAATGGTATTAATGACCCACATACTTTTGTTCGTGTTGTTAGAGCAGATAAAAAGCAAAAAGGATTATTGTATGCTGGAACAGAAACTGGATTATATATTTCTCTTGACGATGGCGCAAATTGGCAACAATTTCAATTGAACCTTCCTGTGGTAGCAATTAATGATTTATACATTCAAGACAATGATTTAATAGCTGCAACAGCTGGGCGTTCGTTTTGGATTTTAGATGATTTGGCAGCAATTCAGAACATTAACACAACTAAACAAACGGTTCAACTATTCAAACCAAAAGATACGTATAGAATTTTTGGAGGCAGTTCTAATCAATTCATTCCTGGTGTTGGGCAAAACCCAAAAAGTGGCCTTACGTTTGATTATTTTTTAGAAAAAAACATTGACAGTTTAGAACTCAAACTAGAAGTTCTAGAAGGTAACAAAGTCATAAGAACATATTCAAATAAAAAAGATAAAGATTTCAAATCATGGTCTGGAGGTCCTTCAGCGCCTCAAATACTACCTGCAAAAAAGGGTTACAATCGTTTTACTTGGGATTTTGAAAGAGCATCACTTCCAGGAGTAGATAATGTATTTGTACATGGTGGTCATTCTGGATCCAATGTTGCTCCAGGTAATTACACACTAAGATTAACTATAGAAAATGGAGACACATCAGAAACAGAAGTGACTATTTTACCAAATCCTAATGTGCAATCAACACCATCTGACTTTAAAGAGCAACAAGCTGCCTTGTTACAAATTGATAATATAATTATAGACATTCACGAATCAGTCAACAATATACGTTCTGCAAAATCTCAACTAGAAGGTTATGCCAAACTTCTAAAAGAGAATGATGCCGCAAAAGATTTATTAGATAAAGGCAAATCCTTAATTGAACGCATTACTAGTTGGGAAGAAAATTTGATTCAACCTCAACAAAAAACATTTCAGGATGTAATAAATTTCAACAATAAATTGAATTCGCAATTGCTGCATTTAAAAGGTTTTATTGACGTTGACGAACCAAAAGTCACGCAAGGTTCCAAAGAAAGGCTTCAAGATTTAATGAAAGATTGGAACGTTTATAAAACTGAACGCAATGCCATTATAAATTCAGAGATGGCTGCCTATAACAATCAATTCAAAGATTTAAACTTACCAGCAATAATTATTCAAAATTAAATATAAAATTTATGTACAAACTAACTGTTCTTTATGGACATCCAACTAACGTAGAAACGTTCGAAACGTATTACCAAAACAAACATTTACCTCTTGCAGCAACAATGGAAGGTAGCCAAACTTGAATTAACCAAATTCCTTGGAACACCAGATGGCAAGAAAGCCGATTATTATCGAATGGCTGAATTGCATTTCAGCAGTGTTGAACAAATTGAAGAAACTATGGGTTCTACAGAAGGACAAGATACAGTTAACGATTTATCCAACTTTGCCACTGGTGGCGTAAATGTCATCGTTGGAATTACTGAAACTGATTCATAAACTGTTGAGACATTGTGAAGGAAGAAGGAACAAATTTTATTATGTTTTTACCAGTTTAAAAAATAATTATGCGAAATAAATTGCTTGTATATGTCTTGTTGTTGGTAGTTGCTTTTAATGCCTATGGTCAAGTAAATGAAGACATATTAAATAACTTCAAAGAAAAGCCGTTGGAGGCAGAAAATGATTCAACAAGATTATGGTTTGCAACTGAATTAACCATTGGTTATCGATTTTCCAATATTGATTCTTCTTTTCATTACAATGATATAGCAATTAAGCTCATAACTAAAATAAACAGTCTTCCAGAAGCTAAAAACTTACAAGGTTTTATGCCAAAAGTATCTATAGGTATTAAAAGTGGCGAAATGATATCTGGAAATATTGGCTCAGTGACTTTAAAAAGATTGGATTACACTGTTATTGGTGACACTGTAAATACAGCTGCTCGTTTTCAAGATGCAGCAAAAAAAAAGCCAGATTATTATTTCTGAAGATTGTTACAACGAAGTAAAAGAGGCCTTTAAATGCATAAAAATAGGTGACATTTAATTAAAAAATAAAACTGAAGCCATTACAGTTTATGAAGTTATAGAGTAAATTAATAAATCACATTTATCAAACAGAAACTAATATGGAGCCAGAAAAAACATTCAAATCAAACAGCCAAAAAAATAAACATACTGACGATTTAATTGACCATTATTGGGGAAGCATTGACTATGTTTCTGGACTTATTAAAGCTTCGGAAATAAAGGCAGGTCTTATTTTATTTTTCTACGGAATTTTGCTAAATTTTACTTATAAATACCTTGAGACCGTTTTAGCAGAAGGCGCAAACTACCTCTTTCTTTATGTCTTATTAGCTGCTTGGTTTTTATGTACAGCAACTTCAATTTACTTTAGTGTTCGTTGTTTTATGCCAAGAATTGAAGACAAATACGAAAAAAATATTTTCTTTTTTGGAGATATTATTTCAAAATATGGAAACGTTAAAGAGTTTGCAAAACCGTTCCATACCATAAGTTGTGACGAAGATCAATTATTCGATCAATTAGGACAACAAATATTTATCATTTCAAAAATTGCATCCTATAAATTTTCCTGTGCTAACAAAGCTTTACGCTATTAGGCTATTGGCTTATTATTAGTAATTATGGGGAGTTTTGCAATAATTACACTTTAAACGCTATTCTTTAAAATAAACATCTTAAAACCAACATCATGAAATCATTTCTAAAAACGTTAAGCCTCATCCTTTTGACCGTCCATTTTTGTTTCGGCCAAATCCAAAGTAACTTAGAGCTCATTGATATTTTTAATATGGAATTTATTTCCAGCCCAGAAATATCTCCTGATGGGACAAAAATAGTTTATGTCCGAAATTTTAAAGATGTCATGACAGATAAAAACTTGTCTAACATTTGGATTTCAAATTATGATGGTTCTAATATGAGGCCCTTAACAACTGGAAATCAAAATGATTTTGGTCCAAAATGGTCGCATGATGGAAAAAAAATAGTGTTTAAATCCAATAAAGAAGACAGCAAAATGAAGCTTTATTTCATGTGGTTAGACACCAAAGAAGTTGTGCCATTAACTAACTTACCACAATCCCCAGGACAAGTTACTTGGTCACATAACGACCAATATATCGCATTCAATATGTTTGTACCAAAAGAGCATGCATCCATCATAAAAATGCCTGCAAAACCTGAAGGAGCCAAGTGGAATACACCTCCAACTTATATTGACAATATAGTGTATAGAGGAGATGGACAGGGTTATCTTAAACCTGGTAACATGCAATTATTCACTTTATCTACTGATGGAGGTTCTCCGAGACAACTTACGTTTACTGAATTTGATCATGGCCCTCCAATTTGGTCAAAAAATGATACAGATGTTTACTTCAGTGCTAACTTTCATAAAGAGGAAGCGTTAGAACCTAACGATAGTGAAATCCATAAACTCAATGTTGCTAAAGGAAAAATTAGTACGCTTACAAAAAGATATGGTCCAGATCAAGGTCCAGCGTTATCCCCAAATGGTTCAAAAATTGCATATACAGGATTTGACGACACCTATCAAGGTTATCAAGTTACTGAGCTATATGTTATGAATACTGATGGTTCCAACACAACAATAATTTCAAAAGGCTTTGATCGTGATGTAGCGAATATTAATTGGGATGCAAAAGGTGATGGTATTTACTTTCAATATGATGATAAAGGCGACACCAAAATTGGTCATATTACTTTAAGTGGAAAAGTAACCACTATAACAGAAAACTTAGGTGGTTTGTCATTAGGGCGTCCTTATAATGCAGCTGAGTATACCGTTTCAAATAATGGAAAATTTGCATACACCTTAGGTGGAACCAATCATCCATCAGATTTAGCTGTCTCTGATGGAAAAACAACCAAAAGATTAACAGCAGTCAATGACGATTTATTTTCTTTCAGAAATCTTGGAAATGTTGAAGAAATCTGGTGGAAATCGTCTTACGATCAAAAAGATATTCAAGGTTGGATTGTAACACCTCCAAACTTTGATCCCAATAAAAAATATCCTTTCATTTTAGAAATTCATGGAGGTCCTTTCTCAAGTTATGGTTCCGTTTATTCAGCAGAAATACAAGCTTTTGCTGCGGCTGGTTACGTCGTATTATATTCCAATCCTAGAGGAAGCACAAGTTATGGACAAGAATTTGGAAACTTAATTCATCATGATTACCCTAACCACGATTATGACGATTTAATGTCTGGCGTTGATGCTGTTATTAATAAGGGCTATGTCGATGATAAAAATCTCTTCGTCACTGGAGGCAGTGGTGGTGGTGTTTTAACCGCTTGGATTGTTGGGAAAACAGATCGTTTTGCAGCAGCTGTGGTTGCAAAACCAGTCATTAATTGGTACAGTTTTGTGTTGTATGCAGATTCTACACCTTTCTTTTATAAATACTGGTTTGCTAGCAAACCATGGGAAGACCCAATGTCATATATAAAACGTTCCCCTTTATCTTATGTTGCTAATGTAACAACACCAACCATGCTCTTAACTGGAGAAGAAGACTATAGAACACCAATTGCAGAATCAGAACAATTCTATACAGCTTTAAAGCTCGAAAATGTAGAAACAGCAATGGTTCGTATTCCAGGAGCATCGCATGGTATTGCAAACAGACCAAGCAATTTAATTGCAAAAATCGCTAGTATTTTAGCTTGGTTTGACAAATACAAAAATTAAAAAATCAATCAATAGTCTTATGAAACAATTAATCAGAATTTTTATACTTTTTTTCAGTATCTCAACTTTTGCTCAAGGCACAAGGCTTTTACGCCAACCAGATATTAACGACTCTCAAATTACATTCTGTTATGGTAGTGATATTTGGATTGCTGGACTTAATAACACCAATGCAAAAAGATTAACAAGTACTGCTGCTATTGAAAGTGAACCTTATTTTTCTCCAGATGGAAAATGGATTGCATTCACATCCAATCGCTTTGGTTCAAATGCGGTTTACCTTGTTTCTGTTGAAGGTGGCGACGCAACTCGACTCACTTGGCATCCAAATGGTGCACAAGTTCGTGGTTGGACAAACGATGGAAAACAGGTTTTATATGCCTCCAATCGTGATACTGCTCCTAGCGGTTTTGATCGTTTATGGACAGTTCCTTTTGAAGGTGGACCATCTAAAATGCTGACTTCACAATGGAGCACGAGTGGTTCTTATTCAAAAGATGGCAAGCATATGATTCTTGATCGCATGAGTCGTTGGGATGAAGAATGGAGAGCTTATAGAGGTGGTCAAAATACACCTCTAGTTATTTTGAATTTAAACAATTCACAAGAAACCTTACTGCCAAATGATAAAACCACAGACATAAAACCAATTTGGATTGACGACAATATCTATTTTCTATCTGATAGAGATTTTGCTGCCAATATATGGTCGTTTAACTCAAAAACTTCCGAATTAAAACAAATAACCAAATATCAAGGCTCTGATATTAAATCTCTTTCAGGTCATGGTAACATGTTAGTATTTGAACGTGACGGTTATTTACACACATTTGATCTTAATACAAATACAGCAAAACAACTCAACATCAATGTTATTGGAGATTTTCCTTGGGCTGCTACTAAATGGGAAGATGTAAGCAGATCAGCCAGTTCAGCTTCTTTATCTCCAACTGGGAAACGTGCAATTATGGAATCTAGAGGTGAAATCTTCACAATTCCAATTGAAAATGGAGATTCAAGAAACATGACACAAAGTTCTGGAGTCGCAGACAGAACACCAATTTGGTCACCAAAAGGAGAAGAAGTAGCTTGGTTTTCTGATAGCAATGGTAAAGGTTATGAGTTATTGATTGCAAATCAAGATGGCATGTCTTCACCTAGAAGTATCTCCATTGGAGAATCTAAATTAGGATGGGAGCCAACATGGTCACCAGATGGAAAATATATTGTATTTACTGATGATGATGTGAGAATTAGACTCGTTGATATTGCTTCAGGAACTATTAAAACAATTGGTGTTGGAGGCAATAATTTAGAACGTGGTAATTTAGGTTTAACGTGGTCTCCAGATTCGCAATGGATAGCCTATTCAAAATCTGGCACAAATAATTTCAGACAAGTAATGCTTTGGTCTTTAGCTTCAAGTAAAACGCAAGCAGTAACCAACACACTTGCAGATGCCTTCTCGCCTTCTTGGGATGCAGACACAGAACATCTTTACTTTTTAGCAAGTACAGATGTGGCTTTAGGTTCAGGTTGGGCAAATACAAGCTCAATGACTGCAAATCCTGAATATGCTGCATACGTGATTAATTTACAATCAGATAATAAATCACCTTTCAAGCCAAAAAGTGATGAAGAAGACCCTGATAAAAAAGAAGAAAAGAAGGAAGAAGATGACAAAGCAAAAACAGATGAGAAGAAAGAAGATACTAGCCTAAAGATTGATTTTGAAGATATTGAAAGACGAACATTAGCTTTAGATATTCCTGTTCGTAATTATTCATATATGTTAAGTGGACCTAAAGGCTCTGTATTTATCATAGAACGCATTCCAAACGATAGAGGTTTAACAGTTCAAAAATACAAGTTAGAAGACAACGAAGCTAAGGAGTTTATAAGTGGAGCAAGCCAAATATCAGTATCAACTGATGGTAAAAAAATGCTCGCACAAGTAAATGATAATTGGCAAGTAATGGATACTGGAGGACCTAGCGGAAAAGATGGAAAATCTTTAAAAGTGAATCTTCAAATGAATTTAAATAAAACCGCTGAATGGACGCAGATGTTTGAAGAAGCGTGGCGTTACGAGCAAGATTATTTTTACGACCCAAACATGCATGGTCGCGATTGGAATGTGGTTTACAAACGTTATGCTCCTTTATTACCATACCTAAAACATAGAGCAGATTTAAATTATATTTTAGATCAAATGAATGGTGAATTATCTGTAGGCCATAGTTTTGTGCGTGGTGGTGATTTTCCTGATGTTGACAACTCAAAAGTTGGTTTATTAGGTGCAGATTTAGAAGCAAAAAGTAATCGCTGGCAAATAAAACGAATATTTACTACCGAGAGCTGGAATCCTGGATTAACTGGTCCATTAGATCAGCCTGGATTAAACATAAAAGAAGGTTATTACATAGTTGGCATCAACGGAAATCCTTTAACAGCAAGTGATAATCCGTTCCAATTACTCGATGGTACTTTAGATAAACAAACTACATTACATATTAATGACAAGCCAGAATTCACAGGTGCTTGGAAAGAAATTGTAACACCCATAGGAAGTGAAAACGGATTACGCCAACGTACTTGGGTTGAAGATAACAGACGATTGGTTGACGAACTTTCAAGTGGTCGCTTAGCTTATGTTTGGGTTCCAAATACAAGTGGTGCAGGCTTTGTGTCTTTCAACCGTTATTTCTTTGCACAACAAGACAAAGAAGGTGCTGTTATAGACGAACGTTTTAATGGTGGCGGAAATCTAGATGATTATATGGTAGATTTAATGACCAGAACACTTCGCGCTGGACTTACTAACGAAGTTCCTAATGGTATACCAATGCGTCTTCCTGCTGGGATATTAGGTCCAAAAGCATTAATTATAAATGAGCTTGCTGGTTCTGGAGGAGACTTTTTTCCTTGGGTGTTTAGACAACAAAATGCAGGTCCTTTAATTGGAACTACAACTTGGGGAGGGTTGGTAAAATCTTCGACACATTATCGTTTAATAGATGGAGGTTCATTAACTGCTCCAGACAATGCAGTTTTTGATCCCATAAATAATAAATGGGTTGCTGAAAATGAAGGTGTTGCTCCAGACATTGTAGTAAGACAAGATGCAGTTTCGTTATCAAAAGGAAAAGACCCACAGCTAGAACGTGCCGTTCAAGAGGTGCTAGAAATGTTGAAAACGCAGGGAATCAAGAAAGTAGTGCCACCTCCTTTTTCAAAACCTGCTCAATCAAATAATAATTAGATAATCCTTTATAAAATGAAAAAAACACAGATAAGCTCTATCCTATTAATTTGCTTACTATGCTTTGCATCAAATGCGCAATCAGATAAAAAAGAGGACCCAAGCAAATGGACTTCTGAAGATATTATCAACCGTGAATCTATGAGTTCAGTGTCCTTTTCACCTAATAACAATATGGTGGTTTGGACTAAAAGTAAGCCAGTAAAAGAAAAGGATCGATTTATATCAGATATTTATTTAACACGTCTGGATTTAAAAAAAGAGGATGCCTTTAGAACAATTCAACTTACTAATGGCGACGATACTGATTCTAGTCCAATTTTCAGCAAGGATGGTGAGCACATTTACTTTTTATCATCTAGAGATAAAGGAAATAAACTCTGGAGTTTGAGTATTTATGGTGGTGAAGCCAAAGAAGTTAAAGAGTTTAAAAACGGAATTTCAGGTTTAAGTTGGCAAAATGACGATACGCTTTTGTTTCAATCTCATGATGGAAAAACACTATACGAGCAAGAGCTAGAAGAAAAAAAGGATGACGTTATTATCGTAGAAGACTCGACACAATGGAGACCAAATCATCTTTATGCTTATAGCATTAAGAACAAAACAACAAAACGCTTAACAAATAACGAAAAACCTTTAAGTGATTATCAAATTTCAAAAGATGGCAAGTGGTTATTTTACAGCATGCAACGTAGTAGAAGTTATGCAGCAGATGCACAGCAAGACCCTTTTCATTATTTAAAAAACTTAGAATCTGGTGAGATAACTAAAATCAAAACTAACCTTGGGCAACCAATGGGTGGCATTCAGTTTACAGCTGACAATAAAGGGTTTTATTTCGGCTCAACGTATGCATCAGATCCTGAGTGGAATGGTGCTGGAATTAATGAATTGTATTATTACACCCTTGCAAATCACTCCTACAGTAAAGTCGATTTAAAGTGGGATTTAGGAATAGGTCGAGGTTTTGATGTGATTAGCAATGATGTGATTGTCACTTTAGCAAATAAAGCTTACATAAGATTAGCTCATTATAAGAAAACTGGAAATTCGTGGAGTAAAACAAATATTGATCTGGGAGAAAAAAATGACCATACCTCTATTATTTCAGTTTCAGATGATGGTAGCAAAGTAGCCTACACCTACTCTACTGCTTCAAAATTACCAACCTTTCACGTAGCCAATTTGAATGGGAACAAATTCTCAAATGAGCAGGAATTAGTAAAACTCAATAAAAACCTCAGCAAGAAAATATTGGCTAAAACTGAAGTTATGGTTTGGAAAGGCTATAAAGATGAAGAAGTTACAGGAATTTTAGTGTATCCAGAAAACTATCAAGAGGGAAAACGTTACCCTTTAATGCTATCCATTCATGGTGGACCATCAGGAGCAGATTTAGATTTGTTTAGTGATCGTTGGAGTTCCTACCCTCAACTGCTTTCACAAAAAGGCATGTTTATTTTAAAACCAAATTATCATGGATCTTCTAATCATGGATTATCTTTTGTAGAAAGTATTAAAGGCAACTATTACGAACCAGAAATGGAAGATATCATGAAAGGAATTGACGTGTTAGGCAAGGCTGGAAAAATTGATAAAAATCAAATGGGAACCATGGGTTGGTCTAATGGTGCTATTATTACAACCATGTTAACCGTTCGTTATCCAAACATGTTTAAAGTAGCAGCTCCAGGCGCTGGAGATGTAAATTGGACGTCTGATTATGGAACCTGTCAATTTGGAGTTAGTTTTGATGAAGGCTATTTTGGTGGTGCACCTTGGGATGATACCAATGGAAAATTCTATAATGAAAATTATATCATTAAATCGCCATTATTCGAAATTGAAAAAATTAAAACGCCAACCATTATTTTTCATGGAAGTGAAGATCGTGCAGTACCAAGAGATCAAGGTTGGGAATATTTTAGAGGCTTGCAACAATCTGGAAACACACCTGTGAGGTTTTTGTGGTTTCCTGGACAACCACATGGTTTAGGAAAAATCACGCATCAATTGCGTAAAATGAATGAAGAAATCCAGTGGATCGACACGTATCTATTCAACAAGACATCTACTGAAAATGGCGCCTTTAAAGAGGATAGTCCTTTAGGTGAATTATTAAAAATTCAGAAAGCAAAAAGTACCGATGGATTCTTCGGAGAAATCAAAAATGGCGTATTGATTCCTGAAACCTTGCTCATTAAAAAGGACTCCACTTCTATTGGCCGCTTTGAAGTTACTAATGCACAATTCAAAGCTTTCAAAAGTGATTTTACATATGAAGCAGGCATTGATAATTATCCAGCTGAAGTAAGCATGCAAGACGCTAAAGCTTATGTACAATGGTTATCTCAAAAAACTGGAGAAACGTATCGTTTGCCAAATGCTGAAGAAGCTAAAAAACTTCATAAACAAGCACACAAAATTGGAGCCAAGGAGTTGACCTTAAATTATTGGGCAGGCTATGATATCACTAAAGCTGAAGTGCCAATGCTCAACGAAAAACTCAAAGAACTTGAAACCATTTTATACAAAAAAGTAGGCAAAAAGAAACCTGCTAAAGTTGGTGATGCTATAGTCTATGACTTAGGGGGAAACATTGCCGAATACTATGATGGCGGTATTTATGGCTATAGTGCTTATGAT
>CALGIH010000254.1 GCA_937916035.1 uncultured Lacinutrix sp. | reverse complement strand
ATAAACTTCCCTTGTGCATGAATACTGGCGCCATTAGTTTTGTAAATAACCAGATGATAATAGGGAATAATCCAAGTATAATTTTGAAGTCCTTTATTAATATATAAAAGAATTCCATTTGGTCTCATTTCAATATTTGCATAATTAATACTGGATGATAGATTTAAATATTGTTGCATGTTCGGACTTACATTTTCCATAATCATACGCTTTGATCCAACACCACCCATTTTTAGTGATTCGAAAAAAGAATAAGGTTTACCAACCATATCATTTCTGATATGTTTGTGCTTTTTGTTAGTATGTGTAGAATTTAAAATCACCTTGTTATATTTCTTAAACACTCAAATTTACAAAATGTTTAACGGTTTTAAGCAATGTTTAAACAAAAATTAACATAATCCTATAGGTTTTAACTATAGGTTCTTCAAGTCTCTGTAAATAAGCGTGCTTAATTGTATTTATAAGTCTTAAGTATGAACTTATTTAAATTTAGTTGCGTTTAGATTTTGACGAGCTTATTTATCATTCCTTTGAAAATAAATCCATGAAATGGTAAAACGCTATACCAATATAGTCTTCCCAAAAGACCACGAGGTCTAAACGTTGCTGTTTGTTTTAGTAGACCATCTTCAATCTTAAATTCTAACCAAGCTTCACCAGGAAGGCGCATTTCAGCATAGAGTAGGAGCTTTTGTTGTGTTTTGTCGGCAAAGATGACGCGCCAAAAATCGAGAGCATCACCAGCATCGAGTTCAGTTGGACTAGTTCGTCCACGACGTAAACCAATGCCTCCAAAAAGTTTATCAATATAACCTCGTATTCTCCAAAGAATGGTTCCATAATACCAACCTGTTGTTCCTCCAATGCTCCAGATTCTATCTATGGTTTTCTTGGCGTCTTTAACTGGTCGTTCTTTGTAGTCTTTAAAGCAACCAAATTTTGGAACGTTGATATATTTATGTAAATTATTTTTCAATCTTCCGCTGCTAATCATTGAGTCTTTCCAGCTAGAAACAATACTATTTTGTTCAATTTTTTCGAAAGCCAATGCTACTGCTTCTTTGTAGGACTTTGGTTGGACATTTAGTAATTGATTAATATTACTTGATTTTCCAATAATTTGGACTCCCATACTGTCTACCAAAGTTGAGGCGAGTTTGTAAGATGTTGAGGTTACAAAGTATAACCAATATGATGATAACTTTGGTGTCATTACAGGAACTGTTAAGATATATCGTTTTAATCCTCTCACTTCAGCAAACTTCAAAAGCATTTGTTTGTAGGTTAAAACTTCTGGCCCAAAAACATCAAATGATTTATTATATAAGTCTTGACGATCAGCACTACGATGTAAAAAAGTCAATACATCTCTAACAGCAAGTGGCTGCGTTTTTGTGTTTAGCCATTTTGGCGCAATCATAAATGGTAGTTTCTCAACTAAATCTCTTATAATTTCGAAAGATGAACTTCCAGAACCTACAATAATTCCAGCTTTAAAAATGGTTAATCCATAGGCATCAGACTTAAGCATGTCTTCAACATTTTTCCGAGATTGTAAATGTTTAGATAAGTTCTCTTCGTTGGTAATTCCGCTCAAGTAAATGACTTGTTTTACCTTAGTTTTTTCAAGTTGCGTTTTAAAATTAATTGCACATCGTTCTTCAAGAGATTCAAAATCTGTAGACGAATTAGACATGGAGTGGATTAGGTAGAAGGCCACATCAATATCCTCTGGAATGTTATGAAGAGTTTCTGGTTTTAAAAAATCGACTTCAATAACATCGATTAAATCCTCTTCAGCGTACCCTTTATCTGCACGTAATTTGTCTCTGACAGCACAGACGACATGGTGATCATCATTGACTAACAACGGAATTAATCGTTTCCCAATATAGCCTGTTGCTCCTGTCACCAGAATTTTCATGTAGTTTATTTTTTAGGTCTTTGATAATCAAAACGTGTCTTTAATTCTGGTACAGCATAACCATCTAATCCATTTATTGTTGCTACTTGGGCTTTAGATAGGTTTATAAATCCATCATCTTCCAGTAAATTATCATTGACGTGTAATCCTATTATTTTTCCAATAACCAGAATGGTGTCATTGGCTTTAATGTGATATTCTTCAATGTACTCCATTGCTAATTGGATCGGAGCATCTTTAACAAAAGGTGCTTGAAATTCAGTTTTATATTCTGAACTAAGATTTGTTTTGTCAAATTCTGAAATTCCTGCATCATACTTTGCTGAGGTATGATGTGCATCTTCTAAGATACTATTATGAATATGATTTATCGTATAATAGCCAGTAGATTTAATATTTTCATAGGTATTTCTCAATACAGTGGTTGGTCTGCAAAAGAATCCCAGCATTGGAGGATTGGATCCTATATGTGTTACTGAGCTAAATACAGCAACATTTTCGATACCTCTTGAAGATTTGGTTCCTAATAGGTTTGCAGATTTATAACCTGAACAACTATTGATTAAGTTAATTCGGTATAGGTGATGAAAGTTATCAAGCTGTTCATTGCTTATATAGGTCATTATAAGGTTTTGAAGTTGTTAATTTTAATGTCTTTTGCTTTTAAATCAAACATTAAATTATATAAACCAAAGAACGTTCTATTGATGTAGATAAAGTGCTTTGAGCCTCTATTGCCATTCATTTTTCGCAATTCTGAGCTCTTGCTGTATTTTGCACCTAACTCAGTGATTTTTCCAAAGAAATCGGCATCAGAAAAATCGAAAGTGTCTACATGAAAAGGCTTTGTAAATAGACTCAACATTTCATGAAACATAGCTGAGAAAAATTCTAATTCTTCTAAGGAATCATCAGTACGTAATATTTCTAACGCATACAGTTTTTCCTTAAAAACCTCCGGATTGTTAATGTTTTTCTTTTTAGCTAATTCAAAATATGGTCTATAGAACTCTTCTGGAACTTCTTTCATACAGCCAAAATCTAAAGCAATGAGTTTGCCTTCTTCTGAAACTAAAAAATTTCCAGGATGAGGATCTGCATGCACTTTTCTTAATTCATGCAATTGAAACATATAAAAATCCCAAAGTGCTTGGCCTAGTTTATTTGAAAGTGCTTGGCTGGTATTATGAGCTACAAATTCTGATAGGTGTTCTCCTTGCATCCAATCCATTGTTATAATACGGTCTGATGATAATTCTTCGTAGTAATCTGGGAATTCTAAGTTTGGAATATGCTTACAGGCTTTTGCGATAGCTTTGCTTTGTTCTACTTCTAATATATAATTAGTTTCTTCTATGAGTTTGTTTTCAACCTCTTTAAAGTATTTATCTGAATCTTTGCCTTTTATGTTAAACATTTTAATGGCAATAGGTTTTACTAATGATAAATCTGAACTGATACTATCTGCAACTCCTGGATATTGAATTTTCACAGCAAGCTTTTTCCCATCTTTAAACGCCTTGTGTACTTGACCAATACTGGCAGCGTTTACAGAAGTTGCATCAAAAGTATCAAACAGATCATTGGGATGCTTCCCAAAATATTTTTTAAATGATTTTATAACTAGAGGAGGCGATAATGGTGGTACAGAAAATTGTGCTAAAGAGAATTTGTCAACATAAGCTTGAGGTAAAATACTTTTCTCCATACTCAACATTTGAGCTACTTTTAGAGCACTTCCTTTTAAGCTTTTTAGGCCATCGTAAATGTCTTCGGCATTATTTTGATTGAGACGCTCTTTTGCATCAAATTCAGAATTAACCAACTTATCTCCATAATATTTAAGATAATTTACACCAACTTTAGCTCCTGTTTGAACAAGTTTTGATGCACGCTGTATTTTCGTTGTAGGTATTCGGTCTATGGTCTTCATTTAGTTCATCTGCATTTTTTCCTTGAATAAGAATTTCCCAAGGTCAATGATGCTTTTTAAGGGTTTTGTGTCAATTAAATCAAAACTTGTATTCACAGCTTTTTCAATAAAAATATCTGTTTTTTCAAAGGAAGAAGATGTATCTTCCA